>NZ_KV791423.1:0-9799 GCF_001807895.1 Stenotrophomonas sp. HMSC10F07 | reverse complement strand
CCAGGATGTTGGTCTGGAAGGCGATGCCGTCGATCAGCTGGGTAATGTCGCCGATCCGCCGCGATGCCTCGCTGATGCCCTGCATGGTCGCCACCACCTGGCCGACAGCCTCGCCGCCGCGCTGCGCCACCGCAGCCGCACCCTTGACCAGCGCGTCGGCACGGCCTGCGGCATCAGCATTGCGACCGACCGTATCGGTCAGTTCGTGCATGGAAGCGGCGGTCTCTTCCAGGTTGGCGGCCTGCTGCTCGGTGCGCTGTGACAGATCTTGATGACCGGCAACGATCTCGCCAACGCCGGTATCGAGACTGGAGGTGGCGTGCTGGATGCGGGTGACGATGTGGCCCAGCTGTGCGACCGTCGCGTTGGCATCATCGCGCATGCGCGCGAACACGCCCTGCAGCTCACCCTCCATGCGCACGCTGAGGTCACCACGGGCCAGCGCAGCCAGCAATGCCTGCAGGTCGCCGAGGTTGGTTTCAAACGTCGCCAGCAGGCGGTTGATGCTGGTCGACAACGTGCGCACGAAGCCCTGCTTGCCCTCCAGCGCGATGCGACCGTGCAGGTCGCCGTGTGCTGCAGCATCGACCAGGGCAGCGACCTCGGTTTCCAGCAGGGTCTCCAGCGCACGACTGCGCCATTCCACCGCTACGCCGAGGAATTGCCCTTCATCGATGACGGGGTTGGCAATCAGCTGGTAACGCGTGCCGGCATGGCCGATCTCGCGCGCTTCGCGCTGGCGCACGCCGGCCAGGCTGGCCAACGCCGGATGCAGGCGTACCGCGTCGCTGCCCACCAGCGCTTCGTTCCGCAGGTCAAGCAGCTGCAGCAATGCCGGGTTGGCGTAGGCGACCTGCCCTTCCGCATCGATCACCATCAAACCGGTCTGTGCACTGTCCAATGCCTGGCGCACCCGGGTGTTGCCGCGCGCCACGGCACGCTCGGTCTCGATACGCGCGCGCAGGCGCTGCTGCATGTCGACCAGGCGCTGCGCCAGCTGGCCGATCTCGTCGTTGGCGTTGTAGACGCGCAGGGTGGTGTCCAAGCAGTCGTCAGCGATGTCGCTGGCGAAGCGCAGGGTGTCCTGGATCGGCTGGCGCACCGCACGCAGCACCAGGACCAGACTGGTGATCAGCACGCCGGCCACCAGCAGCAGGGTCAGTGCGAACAGCACGCTCATGGTGCGCGCGCCGGCCTGCTGGCGTGCCTGCGCCCCGGCCAGCGCCGCCACCTGTGCCTGCTGGAATGCGGCCAGCGCAGGCGCTACGCGCGCGGCGGTATCCAGCAGCGACTGCGCTTCCACATCCAGGCCGACGCGGGCCGCGGTATACCCCAGCAATGCGGCCTGATACGCATCCATCCCGGTGCGCAGGGTGACCTGCGCATCCGCGGGCAGGCCCGCCAGCGCGAGATCGAACGGCAGCTTTTCTTCGCTGGCGCGGTCGGCGTGGGTGGAATCACCGTCGAGCAGCAGCAGGGCCTCCTGTCGCCGCATCTTCTGCAGGGACAACGCCAGCGCATCCCGCTGCTGCGCATCCACCTGCCCCTGCAGCGTGTCTGCAGCCTGTTGCAGCTGCGCGGCGAGGCCGGCCTCACCACGGCCCATCTCGTCGACCCGTTCAAACAGGTCGGCAACACCCTGCGAGAACGCGTCTGCAGCTTCGGTCAGCGCCTGCAGGGCCTTGCGCCGGCCGGCATCCATCGGCATCGTGCGCAGCGCCTGCAGATCGTCCTGCAGCGCCTTTTGCGTGGCCAGCAGCTGCGCGCGGTCGGCATCATCGAAACTGCGTCCATACTGGATCTGCAGGCGGCGCGCTTCGGCCACCCGCGTGGCCAGGCGCGCGGCCAGATCACTGCCGCGCTGGTAGCTGGCCTGGCTGCGCGCA
This sequence comes from Stenotrophomonas sp. HMSC10F07, assembly GCF_001807895.1. Classification (NCBI taxonomy): domain Bacteria; kingdom Pseudomonadati; phylum Pseudomonadota; class Gammaproteobacteria; order Lysobacterales; family Lysobacteraceae; genus Stenotrophomonas; species Stenotrophomonas sp. HMSC10F07. The sequence goes on along the minus strand of NZ_KV791423.1, from coordinate 7,913 downwards.
GCCTGCGTGCTGGCATGCCCGGTCCAGGCATAGGCGGCGGCAATTGCGACCAGTCCCAGGCCACAGACCCACAAGGTCGCCTTGAGCTTGTTGGCTACGCTCAGCCGATGCGGTTGCAGCCACAGCAGCAGGCCGGAGGACGCCGGGCGCAGCGCCGCAAGCCGCGTGCGCAGGGACCGGAGGTGGGGGGCAACGGCCGACATGACAGACTCCAGGCAGAAGGACGCCCCTGTATCGGCCGGATTCAAGGCAACTTTAGAACTTTCGTCGTCCTGGCCCAGCGGTGACGGGCGGACGCGGCCTTTGTACCGGGTGCAGGCGACGCTGGCGTGACACGACCAGCGCCCTTGACCTCAACCCCGGTTGGGGGAGCACAGTGGACCTCCCCTCCCGCCCGGTGCCGCCATGACGACGCTCGATGTCCCCCGCTACCTGCAGCGCCTGCAGCTGGATGCCCCGCCACCGCTGACGCTGGCCGGCCTGACCCTGCTGCAGCAGCGCCACAACGCAGTGCTGCCGTTCGAGACCCTCAGCTGCCTGCTGCGCGATGCGGTACCGATCGACCTGGACAGCGTGCAGCGCAAGCTGCTCGACGACCGTCGTGGCGGCCACTGCTTCGAACTCAACGGCGGCCTGCTGGCGCTGCTGCAGGCGCTGGGCTTCGATGCACAGCCATTGAGCGCGCGCGTGCTGCTGGCTGCCCAGGACGGCGAACTGACCGCACGGACCCCCCTGCTGCTGCGCGTGCAGGTGGACGGCGATGACTGGCTGGTGGATGCCGGTTTCGGCAGCCTGACCCCGACCGTGCCGCTGCGGCTGCATGATCCGCAGCCGCAGGCCACGCCGCACGAACGCTATCTGCTGCAGCGGCTGCCCGGCGAGGGGGATTTCGTGCTGTCCGCCGAATCCGGTGACGGCTGGCGGGCGATGTACCGTTTCGACCTACACGTGCCGGCACCGATCGACAACGTGGTGGGCAACTGGTACGTGTGCACCCATCCCGACTCCAGCTTCCCTGGCCAGCTGCGCGCGTCGCTGACCGGGCCGGACTGGCGACGCACCATCGGCAGCGGCAACTACACCGAGTACCGCCCCGGCCAGGCACCGGACAAGCGTCCGCTGCACGATGTTGCCGACGTGCGCGACGTGCTGCAGCAAGGCTTCGGCATGCAGCTGCCGGACGACCCGCGGCTCGATCCGGCGATCAACGACTGGCTGCAGCGCTCACGCGCCGCGACCTTGTAGAGCCGAGCCCATGCTCGGCTGAGCTTGGGCGGCTGGGCCAACAGCAGCCGAGCGTGGGCTCGGCTCTACAGAGCTGCGTGCGCCTGCAACGCAATGCGGTTGCCTTCACTGTCGCAGATCTCGGCCACGCGCCAGGCTCACCTCCAAGTCCATACCGACACCTGCGGCCTCGTCGGCAAACGGAAGGTAGGCCATCCTGCAGTCGTGCAGCATGACACCCCTTGCAGGGCAGTGCTGGCATGCTGGCTGCCCCTTTCCTCGCGGAGTCCTGCATGTCCCTGGCCGAACACCAAAGTGCGCTCGCACCGCAGGGTTTCCTGCGCGTGGCGATCAACCTGGGCAACCCGGTGCTGGCGCAGGGCGATGCGCACTCACCGCGCGGACCGTCGGTGGAGCTGGCCACGACATTGGCGCAGCGCCTGGGTGTGCAGGCACGCTTCACCTGTCACGATGCCGCAGCCTCGGTGGTCGCTGCGGCAGGCGAAGACGGCTGGGATCTGGCCTTCCTGGCCATCGATCCGGCACGCGCCGACCTCATCGCCTTCAGTGCTCCGTACGTGGAGATCGAAGGCACCTATCTGGTGCGCGAGGACAGTCCCGCGCAGCAGGTGACCGACCTCGACCGCGAGGGGCTGCGCATCGCGGTGGGCCGCGGTGCAGCCTACGACCTGTTTCTCAGCCGCGAACTGCGCCACGCCACGATCGAACGGGCCGAGACGTCGGCGGCTGCGATCACCCTGTTCGATCTGCAGCGCCTGGATGCCGCCGCCGGCGTGCGCCAGCCGCTGCAAGCATGGGCGCGGGCGCATCCCGGCCACCGCGTGCTGGCCGACCGTTTCACCGCGATCCAGCAGGCGGTGGCGGCGCCGGCATCGCGCCCCGCCGACGCGCTGCAGGCGCTGTTCAAGGAAGTGCAGGCGATCAAGGCCGGCTCGCTGCTGGAGGAGGCGTTCGCGCGTGGCGGGCAGGCGGTCACGCTGGTGCGATGAGTGTAGCGTCCGCCATGTGCCGCACGTGTTCGGCAGCCTGCGCGTGCAGCCAATCACGGAAGGCAAGAAAGCCGCGGTGGCGGGCCGAACGCTGCGGGTAGACCAGCCAATGCGGCCAGGCGGTTTTCAGGCGCAGGTTGGACAGCGCAACCAGTTGGCCGGAATCCAGCAACAAGCGCGCCCGCGTCACCCGCCCCAGCGCCACGCCCACCCCGTCAAGCGCCGCACGGTGGTGTGCCTCCGAATCATCCAGCACCGCTACGAAGCGCGACGGCGGGGTCTGCCCGCTCAACGCGAACCAGGCCCCCCACGCACCATCGGGGTCCCCCAGCAGTGGCCACTGGTTCAGTGGCACCCGGTCGATCCCTCCCATGCGTTCGATCAGCGCCGGGCTCGCCATCGGCAGCAGCCACTCGTCGAACAGCGGCTCAACCACCAGGCCCGGCCACTGCCCGCTGCCCAGCCGCAGCGCGGCGTCGAACTGGCGCTGGCGCTCGAAATCAATCAGGCGCTCACTCGACTGCAGGTTGATCTCGATCTGTGGGTGCTCAGCCACGAAGTGACCCAAGCGCGGCACCAGCCACGCCGACGCCATCGACGGCACCGCACTGATCGTCAGCACGTGCTCGGCGCGGGCCGCATAGGGCTGGAAAGCTTCGTTGATCGCATCCAGATGCGGGCCGACCTGGTCGAGCAGGCGCTGCCCCTCCAGGGTGAGGGCGACGCCACGCGGTTGGCGGACCAGCAGTGGCTGCCCGAGCCGCTCTTCCAGCTGGCGCATCTGATGGCTGAGCGCACTGACGGTCAGATTCATCGATGCCGCTGCCCGTGACAGGTTGCCCAGCCGCGCGGCGGCCACGAATCCCTGCAGGGCATGAAGGGGCGGACGGGACATCAGGCTTGAATTCCTCTCAAGGCATGCTTGCGAAAATGTCGCTTTTTGCGCTTCCATGCTGCCCGTATCGTGCAATCCACTCAAGTGGAGGCACGCTCATGAACATCTTCGGCAGCCTGTTGTTCCTGCACGGCCATGTGGCCAACGCCGAGCTGGCACGCCAGCTGGCCAGCCCGTCCACCGCCTCCCCTGCATGCGCGGCGCAACCGGCCGCGCCGGTTCAGCAGCCGGGGACCCGTTGAACGCGGCTCAACCTGTGTACCAGCGTTGGACGTATTCAGGCAGCCAGGGCATTGGATCGATATCCAGTGCCCGGCAACCGTCGAGCGTGTCACGCAGCACGCCCTCACCGGGGCCACCGGGAATCCGCAGGCCTTCTTCTTCCGGAAGCTGCACCACAGCCCAGTCGTGCAGCCGGTCCATGCGCAGGCGCAGCGCCGCCTGCAGCCATGCCTTCAGCGGGTAACAGCGATAGCCTTGTTCACCCAACGCAGCAATTGCCAGCGACAAGGCCTGGTTGGCACCACGTACCCATTCAGTACGACCCCCAGCCTTGTGCTGGATCGTCATCGGTGCCGGTGCGCGGTGCGCCTTGAACGGCGAACGCAGCTGCAGCTCCAGATCACGTGCATCGCGCTCGCCCTCCGCTTCCACCAGCGCACCGGCATCGAGGTCGAAGAACTCGAACCATCGCCGATGCAATGCGCTGATGCGTCCGAGCGGATCACGCGAAAAGCCGATCTTCGCGTAGTCCTCCCACGCACACGGGAAGACGTAGGTGAAGACACGACCGTCGATGCGGATATCCGATTGCATGTGCGCAGGCTGCCTCGACCCCAGCCCGGGCGCAACCGGGCGTTGCCGTGGACGCTGTAGCGCTCCGGCAGTGCGGCTTCGTGCAGCCGGCAAGAACTATTCTTGCTGACCGTCGCTGCCATCTCCGCCCGCCATGCCGTCTGCTGCGCCCGCCCCCCTACCGATTTCGTCCATCACCCTGGAAGCGGCAACCTCCGCGGTGATCCACCAGCACAACGCTGAAGCCGCGCGGCAACCGGCATCGCTGACCAAGCTGATGACCGCCTATGCCGCCTATGCGTGCGTCGAAGAGAACGGACGCTCGTGGGACGACCCGGTCACCATCGCCGCCGACGATGTGCATGCCGTGGCCGATGATGAAACGCGCATGGGCCTGGTGCCCGGCGAGACAATCACTCTGGCACGCCTGCTGGAAGGGTTGATGGTGGTTTCCGGCAATGACGCTGCATTGGCGATCGCGCGTCACCTGGACGGATCGCAGGCCGCATTCCTGGAACGCATGAACCTGCACGCACGCCAGCTCGGGCTGCGCAGCACCTGGTTTGCCAGCGTGTCCGGCATCACCACACCGCACCATGTCTCCAGCGCGCGCGACATGGCGGTGCTGGCCGCCCGCCTGTTGAACGATCATCCGCAGATCCTGGCGATCACCGCGCAGCGCGCGTTCGCCCATGGCAGCTTCAACCGCAGCAACCAGAACGCCCTGCTCGGCGAAGACGGCGTGGACGGCTTGAAGACCGGCTACACCCAGGCCGCAGGCTTCTGCCTGGCCGCCACCGCGTGCCGGCCAGTACCCGGGCGGGACCAGCCGGTACGGCTGATCACCGTGGTGCTGGGCTCTGCAAGCCGCGACGCGCGCGACGCACTGGTGCGCGACCAGCTGGCCGCGGGATTCGCCGCCCTGGCCGGCGGCTGACCGCTCGTGCGGCTCAGCGCCGCTTGACCGTCGCCACGATCAGCCGCTGCAGCTCGGCCACGGCACCGGCCTTGTCCAGCGCGCCGGCAGCCACGCCCTCTGAAAGGGCTTCAGCCGCACCGAGAATGGCCCAGCGCCCCGCCGGCGACACCGTGCCGTCGGCGGCGAACGGGCCCAGCCAGACCTGGCAGTTGTCGATGAAATCCTGCTGGTAGCGCCGTCGCACCTCATGCAGTTCCGGCGCCCCCACCAGCGCGGCGAGGATGCCTTGCACTTCACTGCCCTGGCTGAGGACGCAGTCGATGTAGCCGGAGGCGATGGCCGCCGCCCGATCGACCAGTTGCGCCCGGGCGCGGCCGATGCGCTCGTGGAAGACCACGGTCTGGCGTCCGTCATAGTCATCGTAGAGCGCCGCCAGCAAGCCATTGCGGGTCACGAAGTGATCGTAGGCCACAGGCTTGGTCACGCCCGCCGCCTCGGCCAGCCGCCCCAGCGTCAACGCTCCGGTACCTTCTCCGCGGACCAGTGCCCAGGCCACATCCAGCAACTGGCGGGTGCGTTGCTCCCGGGTCATTCGGCGGCGCGTGGGGGTGGCGTTGGCGGGCATCGGCGGAGCACGGCGATCAGCGCATTGGAACACCAATTTTACGGCCGATCGCCAGCGCGGTCTGCAGATGCGCGTCAGCGGCACCGGTATCGGCGTCCAGCAGCAGGTGGGACGACAGCACGCGTGCGCCGCAATAGTCGAAGATGCCCATGTCGATCTGCGTCCTCATTGCCGCGTCGTAGCCACGACGTTCGACCATGGCTGCGTCGGCGCCGCCCAAGCCGACCAGATGCACATTCAGGCGCTGCAGCTTCTTCACCAGCCTGCCCTGCGCATCCTGTGCGTAGGCCCAGTCGTTGGTGAACACGCGGTCGATCCAGCCTTTCAGCAGCGCCGGGAACGACCACCAGTACAACGGGAACACCAGCACCAGGGTATCGGTGGCATCCAGCCGCGCGTGCTCGGCAGCGACATCGGCGGGTACCGCGCCGGTGCTGCGGAACAAGGCCTGGTCCTGCGGGTTGAAGCGCGGATCGAAGCCTTCAGCCATCAGGTCGGCATAGGCCACGGTGTTGCCGGTGTCGGCCGCGGCAATGGCATCACCGATGCGACGCGCCATCGCGTGGGTCAGCGAACCGGACTCAGGGTGGGCGATGACAATGAGGCTGTGCATGGGAATCTCCAGGAATCAATAGCTACCAATGGTAAGTAGCGATTCCGGGGAAACCAGCGCCACCGATGGGACGCTGTTTTCGCGTCCAACGTATAGTGCAGCGATGCCCTGTGGGACACCCGGACATGGATCGACGCCTGCCCCTGACGATACTGACGCTGCTGCTGTCGCTGTCGCTGCCATCCGCCTTCGCGGGTGAGCTCAGTCCCAGTGACGCGAAGGCCCTGCGCGATGATGTGCGCGCCCTGATGACTGCCTACGCCCGCGGCGATGCGGACTTCCTCATCGAGCGTACGCATCCCAGCCTCAAACGGCTGGCCGGCGGCGATGAGGCCTTCCAGGCGATCACCCGCGATGCGCTGAAGAAGCAGCACAGCGGCGGCGTGGTGGTCATCAGCGAAGACGTCGGTGTGCCGACCCGGACCTATGCGGCGGGGGAGGAAGAAGTCTGCTTCGTGCCACGCCAATCCCTGGTACGGGTGCGTGAAACCCCGATGCGCAGCACCACGTTCATGGTGGCCGTGCGCCGCATTGGCGGTTCCGGGTGGACGTATCTGGATGGCACGGGGCTGCAGGACAATCCACGCCTGCTTCGCCAACTGCTGCCAGCGCTGGAACCCGGCGTGATCCTGCCCAAGCGGGAGATCGAGGCGTTGTAGTCGCCGGCCCTTCCCGCCATGCAGGGCGCGGGGCTACTGGAACAACGCGTTCAAGGCAGCCCCGGACGCCGCCTGCTGCAGGCCATCGAAGCGTCCGTCCTGCACGATCGGCTGGGTCGCCTGCATCAATCCAGCCCACGCGGCACGCGCCAGCGCACCGCCCAGGCTGACCCGGCGAACGCCAAGTGCGGCGATGTCCTGCAGGCTCAGTGCTGTGGGTCCAGCGACCAGCAGGTTCACCGGCTTCGAGCCCGCGGCGGCGACCACCGCACTGATCTGCTCGCGCGTACTGATGCCCGGTGCGTACAGCACATCGGCTCCGGCCTCGGCATAGGCACGCAGGCGCCGCAGGGTGTCATGCAGATCCGGTGCGCCCACGAAGAAGTTCTCCGCTCGCCCGACCAGCAGCACGTCGCCGCCCGCGCGGTCGATGGCCGCACGCGCCGCGCGCAATCGCTCGACCGCCTGCTCGATGGGCCTCAGTGGTGCATCGGCCAGGCCGCTGGCGTCCTCGATCGACAACGCCGCAATGCCGGTAGCGAGCGCCGCGGCCACCGCCTCCTCCACCGCCTGTGGTGTAGCGCCGAAACCATCACCGAAGTCGGCATTCAACGGCAACGGGGTCGCCGCCGCCATCAGTCGCAGGTGCTCCAGCGTGGCCTGCAGCGATACCGCGCCGTCCGGCCGCCCCTCACTCCAGGCGCAGCCGGCACTGGTGGTGGCCAGGGCCTGGAAGCCCTGCCGCTGCAGATAGCGCGCACTGCCGACGTCCCACGGATTGGGCAGCACGAAGCATCCTGCTGCATGCAACTGGCGGAAGCTGGCGCGCTTGCGCAGGGTGTCGGCATCAGGCGAGGCCATGGCGGGCTCCGGGGCGGTAGACCTGCACCCTAGCCCGCCGTTCGGTCGCGCTCAAGGCGACGAAGGCAGCCGTGCATGAAGTGATGCCGGCTGCTCATTGGACGCCACCGGCAGCCCTGCCCGAGCGTGGACGCCTGCCCCCACAATGCCGCCACGGAGCACCTCATGCACCCGGACCCGCAGCCCCTCACCGACGCAGGCGACGATGACGCCCACTGGGCCGACCTGCTCTCGCCCACCCGCCGGCGCCTGATCGCGTCGGCCGGCCTGGCCGCCGGCGGCCTGGCCAGCGCGTCCACCGCCACCGCCGCC
>NZ_KV791422.1:0-52610 GCF_001807895.1 Stenotrophomonas sp. HMSC10F07 | reverse complement strand
GTAGCGCCGGGCCATGCCCGGCGGGCGATCATTGCTTTGGTGGCAGCGGCCGCGTCCACAGCCAGATTGCGACCACGGTCATGCTGCCGATCGAGAACCACTTTACCCAGGCGATCGGCACGCACCACAGCATGATGGCGGCGCACACCGCCATGGTGATCGTGGCCATCCACTTGCCATAGCGGCTGACCGCCCCGTGTGCCTGCCAGTTGGCGATGGCCGGGCCGAAGCGCGGGTGCTGCAGCAGCCAGGTGTGCAGGCGTTCGGACCCACGTGATGCAGCCCACGCCGAGATCAGGATGAATACGGTGGTCGGAAGGCCCGGCACGAAGATGCCGACGATGCCGGTGCCCAGGCTGACGTAGGCCAGCAGCCACCACGCCCAGCGGAAACGCACCACGCGCGGTGGCGTGGCGGTATCGCGGGATGCGGAGGGCTCGGGCAGGCTCATGGCCGCAAGGATAACGGTTCGGGGTGCCCGGCAACGCCCGGCACCCCTTCGCCGTTACGGCTGGGCGATGCCCAGCTGCTGCAGCACGAACGCGTACGACTCGGACAGCTCGCGGTAGCGCTGGAAGCGCCCCGACTTGCCGCCGTGGCCGGCTTCCATGTTGGTGCGGAACAGGATCGGGTAGGGGCCGGTGTTGTGATCACGCAGCTTGGCCACCCACTTGGCCGGCTCCCAGTACTGCACCTGCGAATCCCACAGGCCGGTACCCACGAACAGCGCCGGGTACGCCTGCTGCTTCACATTGTCGTAGGGCGAGTAGGACAGCATGTAGTCGTAATACGGCTTCTGCTCCGGGTTGCCCCACTCATCGTATTCGTTGGTGGTCAGCGGAATGGTCGGGTCGAGCATGGTGGTGACCACGTCGACGAACGGGACCTGCGCCACCATCACCCGGTAATCCTGCGGGGCCTGGTTGGCCACCGCGCCCATCAGCAGGCCACCGGCGCTGCCGCCGGACGCAGCGACGCGATCCTTCGCCGCCCAGCCCTGTGCGACCAGGCCGCGGGTGACGTCGATGAAGTCGTTGAAGGTGTTCTGCTTGTGCAGCAGCTTGCCGTTCTCGTACCAGTCGCGGCCCATTTCCTGGCCACCGCGGATATGGGCAATGGCATACACCACGCCGCGGTCGAGCAGGCTCACCGCGGTCTGGTTGAAGTACGGGTCCATCGACATCCCGTAGCTGCCATAGGCGTACTGGAACAGTGCGCCCTTTCCATCCTTCTGGTAGCCCTTGCGGTAGACCAGCGACACCGGCACCTTCACGCCATCGCGCGCGGTGATCCAGACGCGGTCGGTTTCGTACTTCGACGCGTCATAGCCGATCACCGGCTGTACCTTCAGCTGGCGACGCTCGCCGGTGGCGGTGTTCAGTTCGAACACGGTGGTCGGGGTGGTCATCGAGGTGTAGACGTAGCGCAGCCACGGCGTATCGGCTTCGGTGTTGTCGCCCAGGCCCATCGAGTACGCCGGCTCGTCGGCCTTCACGTAGTCGCTGCGGCCGTCCTTGTACAGCAGGCGGATGCGCTCCAGGCCCTCGGAACGTTCGGCGATGGCGGTGTAGCTGTCGAACAGCTCGAAGCCTTCGATGAACACCGCATCGTCATGCGCAATCCAGTCCTTCCACTGCGCACGCGAGGTGGCATCGGTCGGTGCGGTGACCAGCTTGAAGTTCTTCGCACCGTCGTTGGTGCGGATCACCCAGCGGCCGTCGTAGTGGTCGGCGTCGTACTCGACGTCACGCTGGCGCGGGGCCAGCACGGTGAAGGTGGTCGGATCGCTGGCCGGTGCGTAGCGCTCTTCCGAGGAGACGGTGCTGTGCACGCCGATGGTGATGAAGCGATCATCGCGGGTGCGGCCGATGCCCATGTAGAAGCTGTCGTCCTTCTCTTCGTAGACGACGGTGTCGGCGCTGGCTGGAGTGCCCAGCACGTGCTTCTTCACGCGCACGGTGAGCAGCGTTTCCGGATCGTTCTCGACATACAGCACGGTGCGGTTGTCGTCGGCCCAGACCAGGTCGCCGGAGCTGCCGGTGATCACATCGGGCAGCACCTTGCCGGTGGTCAGATCCTTGAAGCGGATCGTGTACTGGCGGCGGCCGACATCATCATCGGCCCAGGCCAGCAACTGGTTGTCCTGGCTGACCTCCATCGAGCCGACGCTGAAGTAACCCTTGCCGGCAGCCATCGTATTGACGTCCAGCAGGATTTCCTCGGCGGCCTCCATGCTGCCCTTGCGGCGTGCGTGGATGGGGTAGTCCTGGCCGGTCTCGAAACGGCTGTAGTACCAGTAGCCACGCTCGCGCGCCGGCACGCTGGAATCGTCCTGCTTGATGCGGCCGACGATCTCCTTGTACAGGGTGTCTTCCAGTGGCTTCAGCGGTGCCAGCAGCTGGTCGGCGTAGGCATTCTCGGCCTGCAGGTAGGCCAGCATGTCCTTGTTCTCGCGCTTGTCGTCGCGCAGCCAGTAATAGTCATCGTTGCGGGTCGCGCCGAACGGCGCCTTGACCACGTGCGGATGCCTGGCGGCGTCCGGCGGAACGGGCGGAGTGGCGGCGGTAGCAGTCGTGGTCATCAGGCTGGCGAGCAACAGGCAGAGGGTGGACTTCATGAAGTAGGGTTCCTGGCGCATCAATGCAATGGTCTTCGGCGGGGTCAGATCCCTTTTCCCGAAAAGCGATCTGACCCCAATCCCCGCAATGCGGCAACCCTGCGGATCGTCATGGGTCGTGCCGGCCGGCGTACCATGGGCACATGAGTACCCTGCCCCACCCGCCGGGCTACAGCCGGCGCAGCCATGAAATCGCCCCGTTCCACGTGATGTCCCTGCTGGCCCGCGCGCAGGCGCTGGAACAGGCCGGCCACGATGTGATCCACCTGGAAATCGGCGAACCGGACTTCACTACCGCCGAACCGGTCGTGCGGGCCGGCCAGGCCGCTCTGGCCGCCGGCCATACCCGCTACACCGCCGCACGTGGCCTGCCGGCCCTGCGCCAGGCGATCAGCGGTTTCTATCGCAGCCACTACGGTCTGGACATCGATCCTGAACGCATCCTGGTCACCCCGGGTGGGTCCGGTGCGCTGCTGCTGGCCAGCAGCCTGCTGGTCGATCCCGGCCGCCACTGGCTGCTGGCCGACCCCGGCTATCCGTGCAACCGCCACTTCCTGCGCCTGGTGGAAGGCGGTGCGCAACTGGTACCGGTCGGGCCGGAGACCACCTACCAGCTGACCCCGTCGCTGGTGGAACAGCACTGGAATGCCGACAGCGTCGGCGCGCTGGTCGCCTCGCCGGCCAACCCGACCGGCACCGTGCTTTCCGCCGCCGAGCTGGCGGCACTGTCGAAGACCCTGCACGCGCGCGGTGGTCACCTGGTGGTGGACGAGATCTACCACGGCCTGACCTATGGCCTGGATGCGCCCAGCGTGCTGCAGGTGGATGACAGCGCGTTCGTGCTGAACAGCTTCTCCAAGTATTTCGGCATGACCGGGTGGCGGCTGGGCTGGCTGGTAGCGCCGCCGTCAGCAGTACCGGATCTGGAGAAGCTGGCGCAGAACCTGTACATCAGCGCCTCGAGCATCGCCCAGCATGCCGCCCTCGCCTGTTTCAGCGAGGAATCGATGGCGATCTTCGAGCAGCGCCGCGACGCGTTCCGCCAGCGCCGCGACTTCCTGCTGCCGGCACTGCGCGAGCTGGGCTTCCGTATCGAAGTCGAGCCACAGGGCGCGTTCTACCTGTACGCCGACGTCAGCGCGTTCACCGACGACGCGCAGGCATTCTGCGCGCATTTCCTGGAAACCGAGCACGTGGCGTTCACCCCGGGCCTGGATTTCGGCTTCCATCGTGCCAACCAGCACGTGCGCCTGGCCTATACCCAGGAGGTACCGCGATTGCAGGAGGCGGTGGCGCGGATTGCGCGCGGATTGAAGCATTTCCGGTAGCGCCGGGCCATGCCCGGCGGCATCTTGCCGCGCTACGCGCTCGCCGGGCATGGCTCGGCGCTACCCGATAACGGAAAACGCCGCCCCGGGGGGCGGCGTTTTCCGTTCTGCTTACTTGCCGCCCAACCGCTCCCACAGGAAGCTGTAGGCCAGTGCCGACATGTGCGCGGCCTGCGCGTTGTTGGCGGCGCCGCCGTGACCCCCTTCGATGTTCTCGTAGTAGGTCACGTCCTTGCCGGCGTCGATCATCTTCGCCGCCATCTTGCGGGCATGGCCCGGGTGCACGCGGTCGTCGCGGGTCGAGGTGGTGAACAGCACCGGCGGGTAGTTCTTCTTCGCGTTGAACAGGTGGTACGGCGAGAAGGTCTTGATGAACTCCCAGTCACTGGTATCCGGGTTGCCGTACTCGGCCATCCACGAGGCACCCGCCAACAGGTGGCTGTAGCGCTTCATGTCCAGCAACGGCACCTGCACCACCACCGCACCGAACAGCTCCGGGTACTGGGTCAGCATGTTGCCGGTCAGCAGGCCACCGTTGCTGCCGCCCTGCACGCCCAGGTGCTTGGCGCTGGTGATCTTGCGCTTGACCAGGTCCCGCGCCACCGCGGCCATGTCTTCGTAGGCCTTGTGGCGGTTCTGCTTCAGCGCCGCCTGGTGCCAGCGCGGGCCGTACTCGCCGCCACCACGGATGTTGGCCACCACGTACACGCCGCCCTTCTCCAGCCAGGCGCGGCCCATGCCACCGGAATAGCTCGGGGTCAGCGAGATCTCGAAGCCACCGTAGCCGTACAGCAGCGTCGGATTGGAGCCATCGAGCTTCATCGCCCTGTCGTGCACCACGAAGTACGGCACGCGGGTGCCGTCCTTGCTGGTGGCGAAATGCTGCTCGATCACCTTGCCCTTGGCGTCGAAGAAGGCCGGCATGGTCTTCAGTGTTTCCGGGGCCTGGCCGATCTCGGCCAGCGCCAGCGTGGTCGGGGTCAGGTAGTCGGTGGCGGTCAGCCACACCGCGTCGCTGTCATTGCTGTCCACTGCAGCCACGCCCAGCGTGCCGAAGGCCGGGGCGCCGACGAAGCGGCTGGCCTGCCAGCCATTGGCGCCCGGGGTCAGCACCGACAGGCGGTTCTTGACGTCGTCCAGCACGTTCAGCACCAGGTGGCTTTTGGTCCAGGTGGCGCTGGCCAGCGAGGTGGTCGCGGTCGGGGTGAACAGCACCTCGAAGTCGCGCTTGCCGGCCAGGAAGTCGTCCAGCTTCGTCGCCAGCAGCGAACCGGACGCATAGGTCTTGCCGCCCACGGTCCACGGATCGCGCAGTTCCAGGGTCAGCCACTGCTTGTGCAGGCCCTTCTCGGCCGAGTTCGGCGCGTCGATCTTGGTCAGCGTGCCGTCGTCGCCACGCAGGTAGAGCTCGTTGTTGTAGAACGCCAGCGTGCGGCTGACCAGGTTGCGCTCGAAGCCCGGGGTGTCATCGTGCATCGCCGCGATGTACATGTCTTCCGGCTTGCCTTCGTACACCGTCGTGGCCGAGGCCATCGGCGTGCCGCGCTTCCACAGCTTGGCCACGCGCGGATAGCCGGACGTGGTCATCGTGCCGGCACCGAAGTCGGTGTAGACGAACACGGTGTCGCGATCGACCCAGTTGAGGCCCCCCTTCGACTCCGGGCGGAAGAAGCCGTCCTTGATCCAGGTCTTGTTGGCCAGGTCGAACTCGCGGGTGACGTCGGCGTCGGCGCCGCCGCGCGACAGCGCGATCAGGCAACGGCTGTAGTCCGGGCGCAGGCAATCGGCGCCGTGCCAGACCCAGTTCTCACCCTCGGCCTTGTTCAGTGCATCCAGGTCGAGCACGGTCTCCCACTGCGGCGACGCCTTGCGGTACTCGGCCAGGGTGGTGCGCCGCCACAGGCCGCGCTCGTGCTGCTGGTCCTTCCAGAAGTTGTAGTAGTAGTCGCCGATCTTCTGCACGCCCGGAATCTTGGCATCGGAGTCGAGCACCTCGCGGATGCGGGTCTCCATCTGCTTGAAGGCCGGGGTCTGCGCCAGGCGCGCCTCGGACTTGGCATTCTGTTCCTTGACCCAGGACAGCGGCTTGTCGCCGGTGACGTCCTCCAGCCAGGCGTAGCGGTCGGTATCCTCAGCGGCCACGGCGGTCCCCACCGAGGCAGCGGTCATCATGCCGGCCAACAGGCAGGCGGAAGCGAGTCGTGACATTGCAGCTCCAGGCAGTCATAAGCCGTGGAACGCTAGCACGGAATGCCGCGGCCTCCCCCGTGTCGAAGGTCAGGCCGTGGCCGCCGGGCCGCGCCGGCGACGCGCCTGTCCACCGGTACGCCGCACCTTCGGCAGCCCCGACAGGCGCGGCAGCGGGAAGCGCAGCAGCGCCCACCAGGCCGCGAGCGGCATGCCGATCAGCCACATCGGCAGCCAGCCCAACCACGCGCTGCTGCCACGTGCCGCTGGCCAGACCAGTACCAGCGCCAGTCCGGCCAGCGCCAGTTGCCGCACGCCACGCAGCAGGCGCGGGTCGGCGCGTTCGATGATGCGTTCAGTTGCAGGGTGACGGACGGAACGTGTGTTCATGGGCCTTCTCCGGTAGACAATGCAACACAGCTTGGGCAAGCCCCTTCTCACAGATTGCGACACCATTGACGGATCGCGCACGCTCAGTCGACCATGCTCAGGCAAAGCCCTCCTGAGCCCGCTCCCGCATGACTTCGATCCGCCCGCTCTGCGCCGTGTTGCTGGCCCTGTCCCTGGCGGGCCCCGCCATGGCGGTCGGTGAGCCGCCATCACCCCGTGCCAGCGTCCCGCGCGCCGATCCGGATGCCCCGATCGACCTCAAGCGCTTCATGGGCACCTGGTACGTGATCGGCCGCGTGCCGAACTTCATCGAACGCGGGCACGTCGCCAGCGTCAACGAGTACGAGTTGCGCGACGAGCACAAGGTCGGCATCACCTACCGCTACCGCGACGGCTTCGGCGAACCCCTGCAGGAGATCCGTGCACGCGCCAGCGTCGACCCGGACAGCGGCAACCACGGCTGGCGCACCTGGTTCTACCGCGTGGTGCCGACCCACTCCCGGGTGCTGGACGTCGCCCCGGATTATTCGTGGGCACTGATCGGCTACCCGGGCCGCGAGATGGCCTGGATCTTCTCGCGCACGCCGGACATGGACAAAGCGCTGTACAAGGAGCTGGCCGAGCGCCTGCGCGACGAGTACGGCGTGAACACCGACAAGCTCAAGCGCGTGCCGCAGCATCCGGAACAGGTCGGCAAGCTGGGCTACGAAGTACCGAACGCGCGTTGACCGGGTCGTGGGATTGCCGGCCAGCGGCCGGCACTACCCGAACGATGCCGGGCGCCGCCCGGCACTCTGTTACTTGCGGCTGTAATGCGCGACCAGGCGGTCGCCGAGCATCTGCAGCAGCTGCACCAGGACCAGCAGCAGGACCACGGTGACCAGGGCCACGTCGGTGTGCGAACGCTGGTAGCCGTCGCGGAACGCCAGATCGCCCAGGCCGCCGGAACCGATGGCGCCGCCCATCGCGGTGAAACCGATCAGCGCGACGGTGGTCACCGTCGCACCGGCGATCAGGCCCGGGCGCGCTTCCGGCAGCAACACGCGGGTAACCAGCTGCCAGGTGGTGGCGCCCATTGCCTGGGTAGCTTCGATCACGCCGCGGTCAACCTCGCGCAACGCGGTCTCGACCAGGCGCGCATAGAACGGTGCGGCACCAATAACCAGCGGCACGATCGCACCACGCACGCCCAGCGACGTCCCCATCAGGAACATGGTGACCGGAATCAGCACGATCATCAGAATGATGAAAGGCACTGAACGCAGCAGGTTCACCACCAGCGCCAGCACGCCATAGGCGAACGGCCGGCGCTTCATCTGCGGTGCGCCGAACAGGTACAGCAGCACACCCAGCGGCAGGCCGATGGCCAGGGTCAGCGGCAGCGAACCGAGCAGCATCAGCAGGGTGTCGATGGTGGCCTGGCCGATGTCGGCCCACTTGCCCGCATCCAGGTGGCGGAAGAAGCCGCCGGCAGTAGCGATGATCATCGACGCAGTTCCTCAACATGCACGCCGGCGGCCACGAACGCGGCCTGCGCGGCGGACTGGTCACCGCCCACCAGGGCGACCACCAGCTGGCCATACGGGGTGTCCTTGATCCGGTCGATGCGGCCGGACAGGATGTTGTAGTCGACCCCGGTCTGCCGCGCGACACTGCCGAGCAGGGGTTCGTAGGTGTCGCCACCGAGGAAGGTCAGGCGCACGATACGGCCGCCAACGGCATCGAAATCACGGTGCAGCGCCCCCTCGTCCACATGCTCCGACTCACTGACGAAACGGCGGGTGGTCGGATGCTGCGGGTGCAGGAACACCCGGGTGACCGGACCGGTTTCGACCATCTGGCCGGCATCGAGCACCGCAACGCGGTCGCAGACACGCCGGATCACGTCCATCTCGTGGGTGATCAGCACAATGGTCAGGCCGAGCTCGCGATTGATCTTTGACAGCAGCGACAGCACCGAAGCGGTGGTCTGCGGATCGAGCGCACTGGTGGCCTCGTCGCACAGCAGGATCTGTGGACGGGTCGCCAGCGCGCGGGCGATACCGACGCGCTGCTTCTGGCCACCGGACAGCTGCGCCGGATACTTCTGCGCATGCGCTTCCAGGCCCACGGTCTGCAGCAGCTCGGCCACGCGCGCGTCGATTTCCGTCTTCGGCGTGCCGGCCAGTTCCAGCGGGAAGGCGACATTGCCCGCCACCGTGCGCGACGACAGCAGGTTGAAGTGCTGGAAGATCATGCCGATGCGCCGGCGCAGCGCGCGCAGCCCGTCCACGTCCAGCGCGGTGACATCCTCGCCACCGATCAGCAGCCGGCCACCGCTGGGTTCTTCCAGGCGGTTGATCATGCGGATCAGGGTCGACTTGCCGGCACCGGAATGGCCGATGATGCCGAAAACCTCACCGGCCTCGATGGTCAGGTCCAACGGTTGCAGCGCGCTGATCTCGCGGCCGGCAACGGCATAGGATTTGTGCAGGCGCTGGAACTCGATCACGGGCGTGGCTCACCGGCTGGGTGACGGAAGGGGGCGTGCAGCCTACCAGCGCAGGCGGTCGCGCGCCCGCGCCATGGGCCAGAATGTTATTCCTTTTGGTTCTAAAGCACCTGCTCCGGCGCGGGTTCCGGGGTCGGATCCCCGCAGGGGCTCTGACCCCGCTTCCCTGCCAAACCGGTTCAGGGATGGTCCAGCGGCTTCGGTGGTTCCTGCCGGTTGACCCGCTCGCGGTGCAGCAGGTAAAGCCCCGAAGCCACGATGATCGCCGCGCCCACCCAGGTATAGCCATCGGGCAGCTGGCCCCAGAAGGCCAGGTCCCAACCGATCACCCAGACCAGCCCGCTGTACTCCAACGGCGCGATCATCGAGGCCTCGCCCAGCTGGAAGGCCCTGGTCAGGGCGATCTGGCCCAGCGCCCCGGCCAGGCCCATGCCACCGATCAGCGGCGCATGTGCCAGCTGCAGCGGCACCCAGCCGGGAAGGGCCAGCAGGCCGGCACCGATGGCCATGATCACCAGGAACCAGACCACCATCGACTGCGAGGTATCGGTGCGGGTCAGCAGGCTGACCGTGATCGCCGCAATGGCATAGGCGGTGGCCGCGGCCAGCACCATCAGCCCCGGCACCGAGATGAAGCCATCGACGCCCGGCCGCAGCACCACCAGTACGCCGACCAGGCCAATCCCGATGGCGACCCAGCGCCGTGGCCCGACCCGCTCGCCCAGCAGCGGCACCGACAATGCGGCGATCAGCAGCGGGGCAACGAAATAGATGGTGTAGGCAGTGGACAACGGCAGATCGCGCAGGGCGAACACGAAGCAGCCGATCATCGCCATGCCCAGCGCACCACGCAGCAGGTGCAGCCCCCAGCGGCGCGGCACCAGCGAACGTGGCCCGGCGCTGGCCAGCACCCAGACCAGCACGAACGGCAACGAGGCCGCGCCGCGCAGGAAGGTTACTTCCAGGGTGGGGTAGCTGGCCGACAGCTGCTTCATGCCAGCATCCATCAGCGAGAAGCACGCGACCGCAGCGACCATCCAGGCCACCGCGCGAGAGGGGGAGCGTTGCACGTTCATGGCCCATTATCGCCCGGTCGTCGCCTTCTGTAGAGCCGAGCCCACGCTCGGCTGCGTTGTGAAGAGCAGCCGAGCGTGGGCTCGGTTCTGCAAACGGCGGGCATGGGGCCCTCGCGATAGAATGGCTGCCACTGAATCCTGCGGAGCATCGCCCATGCCTTCCTTCGACGTCGTGTCCGAAGTCGACACCCACGAACTGACCAACGCCATCGACCAGGCCAACCGCGAACTGGCCACCCGCTTCGATTTCAAGGGCGTGGATGCCAAGTTCGAACGCGATGGCGATGTGATCAACCAGTTCGCGCCGACCGAGTTCCAGCTCAAGCAGATGAACGACATCCTGCGTGCACGCCTGGCCGCGCGCGGCATCGATGTGCTCAGCCTGGAGTTCGGCGACATCGAGACCAACCTGGCCCAGGCCCGGCAGAAGATCACCGTCAAGCAGGGCATCGAGCAGAAGATCGCCAAGAAGATCGCCGCTGCGCTGAAGGAGGCCAAGCTGAAGGTTGAAAGCCAGATCAATGGCGACAAGCTGCGCGTGCAGGGCAAGAAGCGTGATGACCTGCAGGACGCCATCGCCGTGCTCAAGGCCGGCAAGTTCGAGCTGCCGCTGCAGTTCAACAATTTCCGCGATTGAGGCATCCGCCGGGCATGGCCCGGCGCTGCCAGCGGCAGGTACGACGGCGCGTTGCCAGCGACGCGCCTACAATGTCCGCCCCGCCAGCCGACGTGCCCGCCATGACCGACGCCCAACTGCCCACCGAGGACCCGATCGCCGCCACCCGCCTGTGGCTGGAACGCATCGTCATCGGCCTGAACCTGTGCCCGTTCGCCAAGGCGGTCTACGTGAAGGATCAAGTCCGCATCGTGCTCAGCGATGCGACCACGACCGAAGCCCTGGTTGAGCAGCTGGCCGAGGAGCTGGTCCTGCTGCGTGATACGCCGGCCGAGCAGATCGATACCACGCTGATCGTGCATCCGCAGGTGCTGACCGATTTCCTCGACTACAACGACTTCCTCGACAACGCCGACGCGGCGATCGAGGCGCTGGACCTGCAGGGCATCCTGCAGGTGGCCAGCTTCCATCCGGATTACCAGTTCGAGGGCGTGGCTGCCGACGACGCCAGCAACTACACCAACCGCGCGCCCTTCCCCACCCTGCACCTGCTGCGCGAAGACAGCGTGGCGCGCGCGGTGGACGTCTATCCGGATCCGGATGTGATCGTCGAGCGCAACATCCAGACCCTGGACCGCATCGGCGTGGACGGCTGGCATCGCCGCCTGCGTGGCGAAGACCTGTCGTGAGCACGGTACCGCCGATTGCCGCTTGGCCGGCCGCGCCGCTGTCGGGCAAGGTGGTGCTGGTCACCGGCGGTGCCAACGGCATCGGCCGTGGCATCGCGCAGGCCGTGCTCGGCGCCGGTGGCCGCGTGCTGATCGGCGACCTCGACATGGAGGCCGGCGAGGCGTGCCTGGCGGAATGGCAGCGTGGTGAGGATGCCGTGTTCCAGCGCCTGGATATCACCGACGAAGCCAGCGTGCGCGCCTTCATCGCCGTGGCCCTGCAGCGTTTCGGCCGCATCGACGGGCTGGTCAACAACGCGGGGATTGCCAGCCCGCACGGCACGCTGCTGCAGGACATGGACTGGGACGAGTGGCAGCGCCGGCTGTCTTCGCTGCACGGCGCGTTCCTGTGCAGCAAGCATGCGTTGCCGGCGCTGACCGCCAGCGCCGCCGGTGCGATCATCAACATCGCCTCGACCCGCGCCTGGCAATCCGAAGCACACAGCGAAGCCTATGCCGCAGCCAAGGGCGGGCTGGTGGCCTTCACCCATGCGCTGGCGATCAGCAGCGGCCCGGCGGTGCGGGTGAACAGCATCAGTCCCGGCTGGATCGGCACCTGCGAGTGGCAGGCACCCTCACGGCGACACGCACCGGAGTATTCGGCCACCGACCATGCGCAACACCCGGTCGGCCGCGTCGGCCAGCCGGAGGACATCGGTGCGTTGGCCGTATACCTGCTGTCATCACTGTCCGGTTTCAGCACCGGCCAGGATTTCATCGTCGACGGCGGCATGACCCGGAAGATGATCTACGCCGAATGACCCGCCACCGGTAGTGCCGGCCGCTGGCCGGCATTCCGGTAGATCCACGCCATGCGTGGATGGCAGTGAAGTGCCAACCAAGGTTGGCACCCACCACCATGGATTACGCCATGCCCGAGTGGCGCAGCAGCGCATCGATCTGCGGAGCACGGCCGCGGAAGGCCTTGAAGTTGTCCGCCGCCGGGCGGCTGCCACCGCGCGACAGGATCTCATCACGGAAGCGTGCACCGGTTTCAGCCAGTGCCTGCGGCGCTTCCTCGAAAGCGGCATAGGCGTCGGCGCTGAGTACCTCGGCCCACTTGTAGCTGTAGTAACCCGCGGCGTAACCGCCCGCAAAGATGTGGCTGAACTGGTGCGGGAAGCGGTTCCAGGCCGGCGGGTGGTTCACCGCCACTTCCGCGCGCACGCGGTCCAACAGTGCCAGCACGCTGTCCTGCGCTGGTTCGAACTGGCTGTGCAGCAGCATGTCGAACAGGCCGAACTCCAGCTGGCGGACGGTGGCCATGCCGCTGTGGAAGTTGCGCGCGGCCAGCATGCGCTCGTACAGCGCGCGCGGCAGCGGCTCGCCGCTGTCCACGTGCGCGGTCATCGCCTGCAGGTGATCCCATTCCCAGCAGAAGTTCTCCATGAACTGGCTGGGCAGCTCCACCGCATCCCATTCCACGCCGTTGATGCCGGCGACGCCCAGTTCGCCGATGCGGGTCAGCAGCTGGTGCAGGCCGTGGCCCATCTCATGGAACAGCGTGGTCACTTCGTTGTGGCTGAAGGTGGCCGGCTTGCCGTTGGCACCGCGGCCGAAGTTGCACACCAGGTAAACCAGCGGCGTCTGCACGCTGCCGTCGGTGCGCACGCGACGGTTGCGGCAATCATCCATCCACGCCCCGCCGCGCTTGCCCTCGCGGGCGTACAGGTCCAGGTAGAACTGGCCAACCAGCGCACCCTGCGCATCGACCAACCGGAAGAAGCGCACATCCTCGTGCCACACCGGCGCGCTGTCCTCCTGCACGCGCAGGCCGTACAGCTGCTCGATCACCGAGAACAGGCCGCCCAGTACCTTCGGCTCGGTGAAATACTGCTTCACCTCCTGCTCGGAATAGCTGTAACGCGCCTGCTTCAGGCGGTCGGCGGCGAAGGCCAGGTCCCAGGCCTGCAGGCTGTCGATGCCGAGCTGTTCGCGCGCGAACTGCTCCAGCTCGGCGCGGTCCCTGGCGGCGAACGGCTTGGCGCGCGCGGCCAGGTCACGCAGGAAACCGAGCACTTCGGCCGGGTCCTGCGCCATCTTGGTCGCCACCGAGTAATGGCCGTACGAATCGAAGCCGAGCAACGCAGCCAGTTCGGCGCGCAGGGCAAGGATGCGGTCGATGTTGCCGCTGTTGTCCAGTGCGTCATCGCCGAATTCGGACGCACGCTGGGCGCTGGCGCGGTACAGGATCTCGCGAAGGTCGCGGTCCTCGCCCCAGGTCTGCACCGGCAGGTAGCACGGCATCTGCAGGGTCAGTTTCCAGCCGGCCTTGCCGTCCTTCTGTGCTGCGGCATGCGCGGTGGCCTTCACATCATCAGGCAGGCCCTTCAGCCGCGCTTCGTCTTCGATGATCAGCGACCAGGCGTCGGTGGCGTCGAGCACGTTCTGCGAGAACTTCGCCGACAGCGCCGACAGTTCTTCCTTGATCGCAGCAAATCGCTGCTGCGCGTCGGGCGCCAGCTCGGCGCCGCCCAGGCGGAAGTCGCGCAGGGTGTTGTCCAGCACCTTGCGCTGGGCTTCATCGAAATGCGCCGTCTCCGGGCTGGCGGCCAGCGCCTGGTACTGGCGGTAAAGCGCCAGGTTCTGCCCCAGCGCACTGGCGAAGCGGGTCACCCGCGGCAGGTTGCTGTTGTAGGCCTCGCGCAGCTCCGGGGTGTTGACCACGCCCTGCAGGTGGCCGACCAGGCCCCAGGCGCGCCACAGGCGCTCGGTGGCATCGTCCAGTGGGGTCACGAAGGTCTGCCAGGTGACCGGCTGCACCTGCTCGGCTGCGCTGACGGCGGCTTCGGCCTCGGCCAGCAGCACATCCAGCGCCGGCGCCACGTGCTCGGGGCGGATGGCCTCGAAGCGCGGCAGGCCGGAAAAATCGAGCAGGGGGTTGGCAACGGTCACGGCAGGTCTCCAGAGTACGGGCCCGGCAGGCGGGCAGCCCGGTAGATATGGCGCTGCCAGGCATCGCTGACAAGGGGGCACGGCATTCACATCGGCCTTACGCGCGCCCCCCGAAGCTCTGGGTGCGGGGGAGTCCGCAGCGGCACGTACCGAACGAGGCCCCACATGGAAGGTCTGGCTGCAGTTGCATCCGCCTCACCGGCGCGGTCGCTGGCACTGTCTGCCAGCGCGGCCGAACTGGCCTGGATCGCCGCGCTGTGCGATGCCGGCGACGACGCCCCGCGCCACCTGCAGCAGTTGCAGGCGGTGCTGCAGCAGGGCGGCACGTTCAATGAAAGCCAGGAGTGGTACCCGTTCGAAGTAGTCGAGCGCGGCGCCAGCCAGCTGCAGCTGGGCCATGAGCGCGAGTTCGTGATCTGCGTGCTGCTGTGGTTGCAGGCATTGGCCCAGGGCCGCGCCAGCATCCTGGATCCCACCCTGCACCTGGATGACCGTGCGATGGACATCGAGGCGTTGCCCGATGCACTGCGCGACGCGGTGCTCGACGCCTTCACCGCGGCGGGATATTGAGACGCCCCGGCGACCGGGTAGAGTCGACTGTCAGTTGAATTTCGCGCGCAGCGCGGGATTTTCGCGACCTGAACGTAGAGCAGTCGACTAACAGTCGACTCTACCAATCGACGCACGCCTCTGCGGTGCCCCCTGGCATCGCCGGCATGGCCCGGCGAGAGCGTCGTCCATGCTACAGCGCTTCCAGGCTGCACCACGGCAGCTCGGGCAACCCCTGCCCGGCCACCGCCGCGGCCAGCTGTGCATCGGCGCCGTCGACATCGATGCCCTGGCGCAGGTACCACGCCGGGTCGTAATAGCTCTGCGCGTAGCGTTCGCCGCTGTCGCACAGGATGCTGACGATGCTGCCCTGGTGGCCCGCCTCGCGCATCCATTGCGCGGCCTGCAGCACGCCGATGAAGTTGGTGCCGGTGGAGCCACCGACGCGGCGGCCGAGCTGGCGGCTGACATGGCGCATCGCGGCCAGGCTCAGCGCGTCGGGTACCTTGACCATCGCATCGACGCTGGTCGGGATGAAGCTCGGCTCCACCCGTGGCCGGCCGATGCCCTCCACGCGCGAACCACCACTGCAGGTCAGGTCGCGCCAGTCCTGTCCACCGGCCACGGCGGCCCGGTAGCCGTCGAAGAACACCGACACTTCCGGGTCCGCGCACAGGATGCGGGTATCGTGGCGGCGGTAGCTGACATAGCGGCCCAGGGTGGCGGCGGTACCGCCGGTGCCGGGGCTGCACACGATCCATTCCGGGACCGGGCTGGGCTCTTCGGCCATCTGCTTGAAGATGGACTCGGCGATGTTGTTGTTGGCGCGCCAGTCGGTCGCGCGCTCAGCGTAGGTGAACTGGTCCATGAAGTGGCCACCGGTTTCACGGGCCAGCTTTTCCGAATCACAGTTGAGGTCGCAGGCACGTTCGACCAGGTGGCAGCGGCCGCCTTGGAACTCGATCGCGGCGATCTTTTCAGGCGAGGTGGTGGCCGGGATCACTGCAATGAACGGCAGGCCGAGCAGGCGCGCGAAATAGGCTTCGGACACCGCCGTCGAGCCGCTGGACGCTTCGATCACCGGTCGCCCTTCGCGCAGCCAGCCATTGGCCAGCGCATACAGGAACAGCGAGCGCGCCAGCCGGTGCTTGAGGCTGCCGGTGGGATGGCTCGACTCATCCTTCAGGTACACATCGATGCCCTCGAACCCGGGCAGCGCCAGCGGGATCAGGTGGGTATCGGCGGAGCGGTTGAAATCGGCTTCAATCTTGCGGATGGCGGCGGCCACCCATTCACGCTGCGACATGGCGGGCAATCGTTGTCAGGACGGAACGGTGCGATCCGGCCATTGTACGTCGCGGTACCGTCAGGTGCTGGCCGGTAGAATGCCCCCATCCGGCCGGCAACGGCCCTGTCTGAAGGACCTCCCCCATGACCATTCCCGCCCTGCGCGATGTCCCCGGCGCCGCCGCCCAGGCCCCGGCCGAAACCACCGGCTTCGTGTTCAACCACACCATGCTGCGGGTGAAGGACATCACCGCCTCGCTGGACTTCTACACCCGCGTGCTCGGCTACCAGCTGATCGACAAGCGCGACTTCCCGGAGGCCCAGTTCAGCCTGTACTTCCTGGCCTACGTCCCTGCCGGCGTGGTGGTACCGGAAGACGACAGCCAGCGCCGCGTGTGGATGGCCGGCCTGCCGGGCGTGCTGGAACTGACCCATAACCACGGCACGGAAACCCAGGACGGTGCGGTCTATCACGACGGCAACAGCGACCCGCGCGGCTTCGGCCACATCTGCGTGTCGGTGCCGGACATCGAGGCGGCCTGCCAGCGCTTCGAGGACCTCGGGGTAACCTTCCAGAAGCGACTGACCGACGGCCGCATGAAGAACCTGGCCTTCATCAAGGACCCGGACGGCTACTGGGTCGAGATCATCGCCAACGTCTGACCCGGAAAGGGGCACAATTCCGGTAGCGCCGGGCCATGCCCGGCGGCCTTGAGCAGGCCGCGCTGCGCGCTCGCCGGGCACGGCCCAGCGCTACCAACTCCGTCCCCTTTTTCTGTGAGGTTCGTATGGAAACGATGGAACTGCACCGTGGCCGCCTGATCGACCACATCCAGCTGGTGGTGCGTGACCTGGCCGCCAGCCGCCGCTTCTACCAGGCAGTGTTCGATACGATCGGCATCCCACTGGGCGGCGAAGGGCCAGACTTCTTCTGGGCCGACGAGCTGTTCATTTCCAGTGCCAGCAGCCGTGCCGCCGCCGGCCAGCTGACCGGCCGCCACCATCTCGCCTTCCAGGCCCGCGACAGCGCCACCGTTGATGCCTTCCACACTGCCGCGATCGCCGCCGGCGGTACCGACAATGGCGCGCCAGGCGAACGCCCCTACCACCCGGGCTACTACGGCGCCTTCGTGCTCGACCCCGATGGCAACAACATCGAAGTGGTCTATCACGGGCCGGCGAACTACAGCGCCGACTCGGTGAAGGTCACTTTCTGATATCACCGGTGCCGTGAACGAAGAAGCCGGGCAATGCCCGGCTTCTCTGCTTCCAGCGCTGCGGCCCTCAGTGGGCGGCCATGTAGATGTCCTGCAGCACCGCCTTTTCCAGTTCCAGCTCGCCCAGCAGGTTCTTCACGATATCGCCCAGGCTGAGGATGCCGACCAGGCGAGTGCCTTCAGTGACCATCAGGTGACGGCGCCGCGAGTACGTCATCAACGACATGGCCTGTTTCAGCGTGGCTTCCGGCGCAATGCCCTCCAGACCGGTGGACGGCAGGCTGGAAATCACCCGGCGGCCGGCCTGCGGGCCGTCGTCGGCCAGGGTGCGCACGATGTCCTTCTCGGAAATGATGCCGACCGGGGCATCGTCCTTCATCACCACCAGCGCAGCGATCCTGTTCGCGCTCATCTTGTGGGCGGCGGCACCGATCGTGTCTTCGGCATCGATGGTGATGACAGCTTCTTTCTTGGATTGCAGGAGTTCGCGGACGTTCATTCTTGTTTCCTGGTGCAGGTCACTGAAGTCAAAAAAGTGTGCTCTTCCGATACGCCCCCTCCCCGGGAACAGACCTTTCAGCGCACGTCTGGCGCACCCGGCTGCCGCTTGGAATGGCTCGGCAGACGACATGCTGCAACGCGAACGAGGCGGGTTCAACGACTCAACCCGAACCTCGGCCAGATCGATTCTACGACTGCGACCCTCGGTCACTACCGGCATCGATAGGACAGTTCGTCGTGGGAACCAACTGACGATCCAGAGAATGGCACCGCGGCTGAAACCGCCGCTGAATACA
Source organism: Stenotrophomonas sp. HMSC10F07 (assembly GCF_001807895.1). Classification (NCBI taxonomy): domain Bacteria; kingdom Pseudomonadati; phylum Pseudomonadota; class Gammaproteobacteria; order Lysobacterales; family Lysobacteraceae; genus Stenotrophomonas; species Stenotrophomonas sp. HMSC10F07. The sequence goes on along the minus strand of NZ_KV791422.1, from coordinate 34,432 downwards.
GGCGGCTTCGCGCATTAAAGAATGACTACCTGCTGCCGACGACGGACAGAACGCCCGGCGGCTGTCCCACTTCGCACTGCGTCCGGCACAAACGAAAGGGGCCTCGCAGGCCCCTTTCGCATGCAGCATCCCACAGCTCCGGGAATGCCTTACTCCACCGTCACGCTCTTGGCCAGGTTGCGCGGCTTATCCACGTCGGTGCCGCGCGCCAGCGCGGTGTGGTAGGCCAGCAGCTGCACCGGGATGGTGTGCACGATCGGGCTGAGCACGCCGGCATGGCGCGGCGTGCGGATCACGTGCACGCCTTCGGACGCGTTGAAGTTGCTGTCCTGGTCGGCGAACACGAACAGCTCGCCACCACGCGCACGCACTTCCTGCATGTTCGACTTCACCTTCTCCAGCAGGCTGTCGTTGGGGGCGATCACCACCACCGGCATGTCCTCGTCCACCAGCGCCAGCGGGCCATGCTTCAGCTCGCCCGCCGGATAGGCCTCGGCGTGGATGTAGGAGATTTCCTTGAGCTTGAGCGCGCCCTCCAGCGCGATCGGGTAATGCAGGCCGCGGCCCAGGAACAATGCGCTGCTCTTGCGCGCGAAACGCTCGGCCCAGGCGGCGATCTGTGGCTCCATGTTCAGCGCGTGCTGCACGCTGCCCGGCAGGAAGCGCAGCTGTTCCAGATAGTCCGCTTCCTGCGCCGCGTCGATGCGGCCATGCAGCTTGCCCAGCACCATGGTCAACTGGAACAGTGCGGCCAGCTGGGTGGTGAAGGCCTTGGTCGAGGCCACGCCGATCTCGGCGCCGGCGCGGGTGTAGCAGACCAGTTCGCTGGCGCGCGGAATCGCACTTTCCGGCACGTTGCAGATCGACAGCGTGTGCTTGTGGCCCAGCGATTTGGCGTACTTCAGCGCTTCCATCGTATCCAGCGTTTCGCCGGACTGCGAGATGGTCACGATCAGATGCTTGGGGTTCGCGTAGGCCGCGCGATAGCGGTACTCGCTGGCGATTTCCACGCTGCACGGCAGGCCGGCGATGGCCTCGATCCAGTAGCGCGCGGTCAGGCCCGAGTAGTAGCTGGTGCCGCAGGCGATGATCTGCACGCCTTCGATGCCCGACAGCACCGCTTCGGCGTTCTTGCCGAACAGCCCGGCCGGGAAACCACCGGCATCGATCGCCGCCTCGATGGTGTCACCCAGCGCGCGCGGCTGCTCGTGGATTTCCTTCTGCATGAAGTGGCGGTACGGGCCCAGCTCCAGCGATGCCAGCGACACGTCGGACAGGTGCACGTCGCGCTCGACCGGCTGGTCGTGCTCATCGAAAATGCGCACGCCGTCGCGACGGATCTCGGCGGTGTCGCCCTCTTCCAGGAAGATCACCTTGCGCGTGGCCGAGATCACGGCCGAGACGTCGGAGGCGACGAAGTTCTCTCCCTCGCCCAGGCCGACCAGCAGCGGGCAGCCCATGCGCGCGCAGACGAAGCGCTCCGGCTCGGCGCGGCTGACCACGGCCAGCGCGTAGGCACCGGTCAGCTCCTTCACCGTGTGCTGCAGCGCCACCAGCAGGTCGTCGCCGCCCTTCAGATGATGGTGGATCAGGTGCGCGATGACCTCGGTGTCGGTCTGCGATTCAAACGTGTAGCCCAGCGCGCGCAGCTTCTCGCGCTGCTCTTCGTGGTTCTCGATGATGCCGTTGTGCACCAGCGCCACACCGTGGCTGATGTGCGGATGTGCATTGGCCTCGGTGACACCGCCGTGGGTGGCCCAGCGGGTGTGGCCGATGCCCAGCACCGCATTGAAGCCCTCGGCCTCGGCCGCCGTGGCCATTTCCGACACTCGACCGGTACGACGGACGCGACGGACTTCGGGGCGCTCGGCGTGGTCGATCACTGCGATGCCCGAGGAGTCGTAACCACGGTACTCGAGCCGCTTCAGGCCTTCGATCAGTACCGGCACCACATCGCGATCGGCGATTGCACCCACGATTCCACACATGTCACGCGATTCCTTGGAGACGATCGGCGCATTCTAGCCCGCCTGCCTGGCTTCCCCCTCCTGTCCGCTTAATGAAAGTGTCCGGAAAGGTGTCCGCGGACACCCGGACACTCCCCCGAAATCCCCAACCCATTGACCTGAAAGGAAATAAAGTTGGCACGCTACGTGCTTGGTATTGGCTACCACCGTCAGGCACGCACCCGATGATCCGCGACACTTCCGCACAGGACCAGATCGTTTCCTCCGCCCCGGCCGGCACCACCCGCGCAAGCTGGCATCGCTACCGCTGGCCGGCGCTGGGCGCCATTGCGCTGCTCGCCGGCATCGGCTGGGCGGTCCATGCCTGGTCCAATGCCAGCCGCTCCTTCGACAGCAGCCGCGTGCGCATCGCCGAGGTGAAGCGGGGCGACCTGGTCCGTGACATCGCCGCCGACGGCCGCGTGATCGCCGCCAACAGCCCGATCCTGTACGCGATCTCGGCCGGTACCGTGGACCTGAAGGTCGTCGCCGGTGACGTGGTCAAGAAGGGCCAGGAGCTGGCGATCATCGACAGCCCGGAACTGCGCAGCAAGCTGGCCCAGGAACAGGCAACGCTGGCCGGCCTGGAAGCCGAGGCCAGCCGCGCCGCGCTGGACGCGACCCTGGCCCGTGCCAAGTCACGCAAGGAAACCGACCAGGCCACGATCGAGCGCCAGGCCGCCGACCGCGACCTGCAGCGCTACCAGCGCGGCTACGACGGCGGTGCGGTGCCGCAGATCGACCTGGCCAAGGCGAAGGACTCGCTGAAGAAGGCCGACATCACCCTGGCCAACGCCACCACCGACGCGCGCCTGCAGAGCCAGGGCGCCGACCTGGATGCCCGCAACAAGCGCCTGCTGGCCGACCGCCAGAAGGCCGTGGTGGCCGAAGTGCAGCGCCAGGTCGATGCACTGACCCTGCGCGCCCCGTTCGATGGCCAGGTCGGCCAGGTCCAGGCGGTGCAGTCCACCAACCTGGCCGCCAACGCGCCGGTGCTGGGCGTGGTCGACCTGTCCAAGTTCGAGGTCGAGATCAAGGTGCCGGAGAGCTTCGCCCGCGACCTGGCGATCGGCATGCCGGCCCAGCTGACCGGCGGCAACGGCCAGCCGTTCCCGGGCGAGATCAGCGCGGTATCACCGGAAGTCGTCAACGGCGAGGTCAACGCCCGCGTGCGCTTCGCCAGCGCGCAGCCGGAAGGCCTGCGCCAGAGCCAGCGGATGTCGGTGCGCGTGCTGCTCGATACCCGCAAGGATGTGCTGAAGGTCGAGCGCGGCCCGTTCGTCGAACAGGGCAACGGCATGGCCTACGTGATGGATGGCCGCACCGCCGTGCGCCGTCCGGTGGAACTGGGCGTCAGCAGCCTGGGCGAAGTGGAAATCAAGTCGGGTGTGCAGCCGGGCGACCGCATCGTGGTCTCCGGCAGCGACCTGTTCAAGGACGCCGAACGCGTCTCCGTCAACTGATACCTGAATCCTGGAGAGAGGACACCCCATGTACATGCTCGAAATGCGTTCGGTCGCCAAGGTCTTCCGCACCGAACAGGTGGAAACCCACGCGCTGCGCTCCCTGGAACTGCAGGTCAAGGAAGGCGAGTTCGTCGCCGTCACCGGTCCGTCCGGCTCTGGCAAGACCACCTTCCTCAACATCGCCGGCCTGCTGGAAACCTTCACCAGCGGCACCTACATGCTCGACGGCCAGGACGTGAGCACGCTGGGCGATGATGCGCGCAGCCGCCTGCGCAACCAGAAGATCGGCTTCATCTTCCAGGGCTTCAACCTGATCCCCGACCTCAACCTGTTCGACAACGTCGACGTGCCGCTGCGCTATCGGAAGATGAGCGCCAACGAACGCCGCGAACGCATCGAGAAGGCGCTGACCCAGGTCGGCCTGGGCTCGCGCATGAAGCACTACCCGAATGAGCTGTCCGGCGGTCAGCAGCAGCGTGCGGCGATCGCGCGTGCACTGGCCGGCAGCCCGCGCCTGCTGCTGGCCGACGAACCGACCGGCAACCTGGATACGCAGATGGCGCGTGGCGTGATGGAACTGCTGGAGGAGATCAATGCCGCCGGCACCACCATCGTAATGGTCACCCACGACCCGGAACTGGCCGCGCGTGCGCAGCGCAACGTGCACATCGTCGACGGCCAGGTCACCGACCTGGTGCGCGAGCCGGTGCTGGCCACGCCGCGCCACATCGTCGCCGTCAACGAGTGAGGGCCCGGCCATGTTCGCCTACTACGCCCGACTGGCGGTACGCAGCTTCCGCCGCAACAAGGTCCTGACCGCGCTGATGGTGGTGGCCATCGCGCTCGGCATCGGTGCCTCGATGACCACCTTGACCGTGTTCCATGTGCTGTCCGGTGACCCGATTCCCGGCAAGAGTGACCGGCTGTTCTATGTGCAGGTCGATCCGCGCCCGCGCGGCGGCTATACCCCGGGTGAGGAGCCTGAGGAACAGATGACACGGCGCGACGCCGAGACCCTGCTGCGCGAGAAGCGCGGCATCCGCCAGGCGATGATGAGTGCGGGCGGAGGCACGGTGGAACCGGAGCTCAGCACGCTCAAGCCATTCTCGGTGGATACGCGCTGGACGTCGGCCGATTTCTTCCCGATGTTCGACGTACCGATGCAGTACGGGCGTGCCTGGAGCAGCAGCGATGATGACAATCGCAGCCGCGTGGTGGTGCTGTCGAAAGCGATCAACGACAAGCTGTTCCAGGGTGCTGACAGCACCGGTCGCGAGATCCGCCTGAGTGGCCATTCACTGCGGGTGATCGGCGTGATGAAGAAGTGGAATCCCGAACCCCACTTCTTCGATCTGACCACCGGCAACTACGGCAAGGATGAAGACCTGCTGGTGCCGTTCTCCACTGCGATGGACCTGGAGTTCGGCAGCAACGGCAACATGAACTGCTTCGGCGAGAATCCGGATGGCAGCAGCAACTCGATCAGCGCGCCCTGCAGCTGGATCCAGTACTGGGTGGAGCTGGACCCGGCCAAGGTCGAGGACTACCGCAACTACCTGGTCAACTACTCGGACCAGCAGCGCGCGGCGGGCCGTTTCGAGCGCCCCACCAACGTGCGTCTGCGCCCGGTGATGGAGTGGTTGACGTTCAAGAACGCCGTGCCCAGCGACGTGCGCCTGCAGATGTGGCTGGCACTGGGCTTTCTCGGCGTCTGCCTGGTCAACACCGTGGGGCTGCTGCTGGCGAAGTTCCTGCGCCGCAGTGGCGAGATCGGTGTGCGCCGCGCCCTCGGTGCCAGTCGTGGGCAGATCTTCCTGCAATGCCTGGTTGAAGCCGGTGCGATCGGCGTTGCCGGCGGCGTGCTCGGCATCGGCCTGGCCCTGCTCGGCCTGTATGCGGTACGCCAGCAACCCGTGGACTACGCGAACCTGGCCCACCTGGACGGCAGCATGCTGCTGCTGGCCATTGGCCTGACCCTGTTCGCCAGCCTCGCCGCTGGTTTCCTGCCCGCCTGGCGCGCGATGCAGGTTACCCCGGCCATCCAGCTCAAGTCGCAGTAAGCACGAGTACGAGGACCTCCCATGGACATCCGCCCCATCCTCAGCACCCTGCGCCGGCACAAGACGGCCGCCGCCCTGATCGTGCTGGAAGTCGCCCTGACCTGCGCCATCGTCTGCAATGCCCTGTTCCTGGTCACCCAGCGCGTTGAACGGATCAGCCAGAGCAGCGGCCTGGCCGAGAACGAACTGGTGTTCGTCCGGGTCAGCGGCATCGGCAAGCAGACCAACGGTCAGTCCCGCACCCTGGAAGACCTGTCTGCCCTGCGTGCGGTGCCCGGCGTGACTGCCGCAGCCAAGGTCAACCAGTTGCCGTTCCGCCCGAACTCCTCCAACACCAGCGTTTCGCTTAAACAGGAACAGGAGCGTCCGACCGCCTTCGTCACCATGTACATGTTCGGCGAGGGTGGACTGCCCACGCTCGGACTGCAGCTGACCGCCGGCCGTGACTTCCAGTCAAGCGAGTACAGCAACTTCGAGGACGCACAGAAGAACGCTTCGTCCAATACGGCGTCCTCGGTGATCATCAGCCGCACCCTCGCCGACAAGCTGTACCCGGGCGAGAATGCACTGGGCAAGACGTTCTACATGGGCAAGCAGCCGCTGCACGTAGTCGGCATCGTCGCCGCACTGGCAACGCCCACCGACTACAACAACAACACCACGCTGTCGATCGTGCTGCCGGTGCGGACTGATTTCACCCAGGGACCGTATGTCCTGCGTACCTCCCCAGATCGGCGCGAGGAAGTGCTAAAGGGTGCGATCGCCGCGCTTGAACGTAACGATCCCAACCGGCTGGTGCGTGAAAAGCTGACCTATGAGGCGCAGCGCAATGACTACTTCAAGAACGACAGGGCCATGGTCGGCCTGCTGATCACCGTGTGCATCTCGCTGCTGGTGGTGACCGCACTGGGCATCATCGGCCTGGCCAGCTTCTGGGTGCAGCAGCGCAGCAAGCAGATCGGCATCCGCCGCGCGCTCGGTGCCACCCGCGGGCAGATCCTGCGCTACTTCCAGACCGAGAACTTCCTGCTGGCCTCGCTGGGGATCGTGCTGGGCATGCTGGCGGCCTACGCGATCAATCTGGCACTGATGAACCTGTACGAGCTGCCGCGCATGCCCCTGTACTACCTGCCGCTGGGCGCGCTGCTGCTGTGGGGGCTGGGCCAGGTCGCGGTGTTCGGACCGGCCCGGCGCGCGGCGGCGGTCCCGCCCGCAGTTGCCACGCGGGGCGCGTGAGGTGCGTGCCTGCCGAATGCTGTTGATGGCACTGCTGCCACTGCCGGCGCTGGCCGGCGGTGGCAGCTCGCAGACGCTGGAATGGCGCCAGGATGATGCCCGCCTGGCGCTCCGTTCGACCGAGGGCCAGGTACGGGTGGAAGCCGTGCGTCCGGAAGCCCGCTTCGGCGTGCGCAGCGGCGACCGCATCCTGCGCTTGGACGATACGGCCGTGCGGCGGATCGAGCATCTTGCCGATGCACTGCGGCATTCCAGTGCCCCGACTGCGTACCTGTTGCTGCGCCGCGACAAACGCGAGCTCACCGTCCCGGTGGACGCCGCCTCATGGCGGCTGGCGCTGGCCGCTCCGCCACCGCCGGCACCACCGCCTCCACCAGCGCGGCGCTGAGACCAGCCCGCCCTCGTCGCCACGGCTTTGGCTATGCTTGATGGGTGGCGCCGGGCTCTCCCGGCGTATGGATACGAACACGGCTCCATCGGCGCCGCCCATCCCTTTCTGCAGAACTGCTTGATGCCTTCGATCCTGATCATCGACGACAACGCCAGCGTGGGCACCGCGCTGGACGTGCTGTTCTCCCTGCATGACATCGACACCCTGCAGGCGCAGAGCCCGGCTGAAGGGCTGGCCCTGCTCGAGTCGCAGCCGGTCGACCTGGTGATCCAGGACATGAATTTCAGCGAGGACACCACCTCCGGCGAAGAAGGCGAAGACCTGTTCGCACAGATCCGCGCGCGCCACCCGGACCTGCCGGTGATCCTGCTCACCGCCTGGACCCACCTGAGCAGCGCGGTGGACCTGGTCAAGGCCGGTGCCGCCGACTACCTGGCCAAGCCCTGGGACGACCGCAAGCTGCTGACCACGGTCAACAACCTGCTCGAGCTGTCCGAGGCGCGGCGCGAGCTGGACCGCCGCCGCAGCCGTGAGCTGCGCCAGCGCAATGCGCTGGAACAAAAGTACGAGCTGTGTGGTGCGGTCTTCGCCGATCCGGCCAGCGAGCGCGTCATTGCCCTGGCCTGCCAGGTCGCGCGCTCCGACCTGCCGGTGCTGATCACCGGTCCCAATGGTGCCGGCAAGGAGAAGATCGCGCAGATCATCCAGGCCAACTCGCTGGTGGCCAAGGGCCCGTTCATCACGGTCAACTGCGGCGCCCTGCCCTCGGAACTGATCGAGGCCGAACTGTTCGGTGCCGAAGCCGGCGCATATACCGGCGCCAACAAGGCACGCGAGGGCAAGTTCGAAGCCGCCGACGGCGGCACGCTGTTCCTGGATGAGATCGGCAACCTGTCGCTGGGCGGCCAGATGAAGCTCCTGCGTGTGCTGGAAACAGGGCGCTTCGAGCGTCTTGGCTCCAATCGCGAGCGCCAGGTCAAAGTCCGTGTGGTCAGCGCGACCAATGCCGACCTGCCGGCGATGATCCGCGACGGCACCTTCCGCGAAGACCTGTACTACCGCCTCAATACGGTGGAACTGGTACTGCCACCATTGGCCGAGCGCCCGGGCGACATCGTGCCCCTGGCCGAGCGCTTCCTGACCGCCGGCAAGCCACTTTCCAGCGCCGCCACCGCGGCCTTGCAACGGCACCCCTGGCCCGGCAACGTGCGCGAACTGCGCAACGTGATCCAGCGGGCCGAGCTGCTGGCGACCGGCAACCGCATCGAAGTGGCCGACCTGAACCTGCCGCGTGCCGCACCTGCACCGCGACCGGCAGCCAGTGCCGGCAATGATCCTGACCGTGCGCGCATCGAGGATGTGCTGGCGCGCAACCACGGCGTCATCGCCCAGGCCGCCGCCGAACTCGGCCTGAGCCGCCAGGCACTGTACCGGCGCATGGACCGGCACGGCATCCCACGCGAATGAAACGGCGCTCGTTCACCTTCCGCCTGTTCCTGCGCCTGCTGCCGGTGCTGGCGCTGGCCGCCGCGTTGCCGTGGCTGCTGGCCTACTGGATGGACCATGGCTGGGTGGTGACCACGGTGTCGGCGCTGATCCTGCTGTCGCTGATGTGGTGGACCCTGCGCCGTGCAACCGCGCCGGTACGTTCATTGATGCGCGCCTTGGCCGGCACCACCAGCAGCTACCGCGACGGTGAGTACAACTTCGGTGTGTACTGGCCAGGCAACGACGAACTGGGTGACCTGGTGCAGGCGCACCGCGAACTGGGCGACGTGCTGCGCGAGCAGCGGCAAGGCCTGGTGCAGCGCGAACTGCTGCTGGACACCATGGTACAGAACACCCCGGTGGCGATGCTGCTGATTGCTTCCGGCGGCGATGGCATCGCCCGCGTGGTGTTCTCCAACCTGGCCGCGCGCAAGCTGCTGCATGGCGGCTGGAAGCTGGAAGGTCAGCGCCTGGAAGAGGTGCTGGAGCAGGTGCCGGTGGAGCTGCGCGATGCCATCGCCCGTGGCGGCGACAGCCTGTTCGCGGTACATGCGGAAGGCGAAGACGGCGATGAGGACGACGAACAGGTCTATCACCTCTCACGCCGATCTTTCCAGCTCAACGGCCGCCCGCACGACCTGCTGCTGGTACGCCTGCTCACCGCCGAACTGCGCCGCCAGGAAGTGCAGACGTGGAAGAAGGTGATCCGGGTGATCAGCCACGAGCTCAACAACTCGCTGGCGCCGATCGCCTCGCTGGCCCATTCCGGCGGCGTGCTGGTACAGCGCGAGCGCTTCGATCGGCTGCCGGAGATCTTCACCACCATCGAAGACCGCGCGCGCCACCTGGAAGGCTTCATCCGTGGCTATGCGCGCTTCGCCAAGCTGCCGCAACCGCAACTGCAGACCGTGCACTGGGCGCCCTTCCTGTCCAGCCTGCGCCAGCAGATTCCGTTCGGCATGGAACGTGAACCGGACGAGGAACTGAGCAGCCGGATCGACATCGCGCAGTTCGGGCAGGCGCTGTTGAACCTGCTGAAGAACGCGCATGAAGCCTGTGCCGAAGCCGATCCGCCCAATGATGACGTGCAGGTGCAGCTGACGCGGTTGCCGCAATGGCTGCGCCTGGATGTGCTGGACCGTGGCAAGGGCATGAACGAGCAGGTGCTGCAGAACGCGCTGATGCCGTTCTATTCGACCAAGCGCAACGGTACCGGGTTGGGACTGGCACTGACCCGCGAGATCGTGGAGGCACACGGTGGGCGGGTGTCGCTGCAGAACCGCGGTGATGGCGGGCTGTGCGTGTCGATCCTGTTGCCGGTGGGGTGAGTTGCCGACTTGGCTCGGTCTGTCAGTAGAGCCACGCCATGCGTGGATGTGCCGACCAGGGTCGGCACCTACCAGACCTGCCGCATCGCCACCCGCAGATGCATTGGAAATCCCAGGGCGGCCTCTTCGGCCATCACCGCGCGCAGGCCCTCGCTCCACTGCGCCTCGGGCACGACCTCGAACCCTTCGCTGGCGTAGAAGGCTGCATTCCACGGCACATCGCTCAAGGTGGTCAGCACCGCTGCAGCAAAGCCAGTGGCCCTGGCCTGCGCCAAGGCATGCCGCAGCAATGCACGGCCATGGCCACGACGCGCGTGCGCTGGATCCACATCCATCTGCAGGACATGGAACTCGCCTGCCAGGTCGCCGGCCAGCAGGTAGCCGGCAACACCGCCGGCGGCGCCATCCACCACCCACAGCTGCCCACGCTCAAGGCCTTCCTGCAGCGTCGGCAGGTCCAGGCCGTGGCTGGCAAACACCGGATAGGCCTCGTGACCCCTCAGCAGTTCGCCGGCACGTTGTTCGATCGCCGGCAGCACACCCAGCTCGTCGGTGCGCGGAACCCGTGGCTCAGGACTTCTTGACCGGGCGCTTCCAGCCATCGATGGTTTCCTGTCGTGCACGTGCCAGCGTCAGCTTGCCGTCCGGCGCGGTGCGGGTGATGACCGACCCGGCAGCGATGGTCGCGCCCTCGCCGATGGTGATCGGCGCCACCAGCGAGCTGTTGGAGCCGATGAAGGCGTTGTCGCCGATGGTGGTGGTCGACTTGTTCACGCCATCGTAGTTGCAGGTGATGGTGCCGGCACCGATGTTCACCCTGCTGCCGATCACCGCGTCACCCAGGTAGGTGAGATGGTTGGCCTTGCTGCCGACGCCGAGGGTGACCTTCTTGGTTTCGACGAAGTTGCCGACGTGTACGCCATCGGCCAGCACGGTACCCGGCCGCAAGCGTGCGAACGGGCCGATCTGCGCGGCACCTTCGGTCACCACGCCTTCCAGGTCGCAATGCGCGCGCACTTCGGTGCCGGGCCCCAGGTTGACGTCCTTCAGCCGGTTGAACGGGCCTACGGTAACGCCGTCACCGAGCACGACGTTGCCTTCAAGAACAACGTCGACATCGATCAGTACATCGCTGCCCACGGTGACGGTGCCACGGATATCCAGTCGTGCCGGGTCACGCACGCGCGCGCCCTGAGCGCACAGTGCACGCACCGCACGGCGCTGCCAGGCGCGCTCCAGCTGCGACAGCTGCCATGGATCATTCGCCCCCTCGGCCTCCTGTGCATCGGCGACCAGGGCCATCTCGGCCGGGGTGTACTCATGCGCGGCGAACGCGAACACATCGGTAAGGTAGTACTCGCCCTGCGCATTGCTGTTGGACAGCTGCGACAACCAGCGGCGCAGCGCGGTCGACTCTGCGGCGATGATGCCGGTGTTGATCGTGCGCACGCGCAGCTGGTCGTCGGTGGCGTCCTTCTGCTCGACGATGGAGCCCACCTTGCCCTCTGCATCGCGCAGCACCCGGCCGTAACCGCTCGGGTCATCGACATCGGCCACCAGCACTGCCAGCCGGCCCGGCTGCGCCAGCAGGTCGCGCAGGGTCTGCGCGCGGATCAGCGGCACATCGCCGTACAACACCAGCACCTGCGCAGCGTCGGGAACCTGCGGCATTGCCTGCGCCACTGCGTGGCCGGTACCGAGCTGCTGGACCTGTTCGGCCCACTGCAGGTCGGGCTGGCCGGCGAAGTACTGACGCACCGCCTCGCCACCATGGCCGTAAACCACGTGGATGGCCGCCGGCTGCAGCTCGCGGGCCGTATCGATCACGTGCGCCAGCATCGGCTGGCCGGCGATCGGCTGCAGCACCTTCGGCAGCACCGACTTCATGCGCTTGCCGGCGCCGGCGGCGAGGATGATGACGTGCAGGGCTTGGGTCATGGGAGCAGCAGTCCGTAGTTCGTTGCCGGTGATTCTAGAGCGTGGGCCGTTAACATGGGCATCCCTCCTCCTTCACCACGCCGATGAGCCTGCTCCGCCAGGGAAGCACCTACCTCGTGATCGGGCTCGTGCAGCTGCTGGTCGATTGGCTGGTGTTCGTGGTCGCCACCGCGCTGGGCATGCCGGTCGCGCCGGCCAACATCGCCGGTCGCCTGGCCGGCATGCTGCTGGGCTTCTGGCTCAACGGCCGCTACACCTTTGCCGAGGCCGGCACCCGCAAGCTGGGATGGAAGCGCTTTGCACGTTTCTTCGGGCTGTGGCTGCTGCTGACGGCGACGAGCACGCTGCTGGTCAGCCTGGTCGACCAGGCGCTGGGCCTGCAATTCACGTGGCTGGCCAAGCCGCTGGTGGAAGGCGGGCTGGCATGCGTGTCGTTCCTGTTGATGCGCTACGTGGTGTATCGCTGAGACGAGGCGGGAATCGGGATGCCGGATTGGGGGCGGGAACCGGAACGGTAGAGTCGACTGTCAGTCGACTGCTCTTCCGTGAGGTCGCGAAAATCCCGCGCTGCGCGCGGTAGTCGACTGACAGTCGACTCTACCCCGTCGGCTCTACCCAATCGGCCCTGCCCCGCCCCAAACAAAAACGCCGGCACAGGGCCGGCGTTCTCGTGGATGCAGCGCGAACCTCAGTGCTTGAGATTCTTGCGCAGGCGTTCCAGTGCCTGCAGCTGGACGACGGCTTCGGCCAGCTTCTGCTGGGCTTCGGCCACTTCCATCGCTTCGCCGCGGTTGGCCAGGATGCGTTCGGCTTCTTCCTTGGCCTTGCGGACCGAGGCTTCGTCGATGTCCTGCGCGCGGATCGCGGTGTCGGCCAGCACGGTCACCACCTGCGGCTGCACTTCCAGGATACCGCCGGAGATGGCGAAATCCAGCTGCTCGCCGTTCGGCGTGGTGACCACCACCTTGCCCGGCTTCAGGCGGGTGATCAGCGGGGCGTGCTTGGGCGCGATGCCCAGTTCACCCAGCTCACCGGTGGCCACGACCAGGGTCGCTTCGCCACGGAAGATTTCCTGCTCGGCGCTGACGATGTCGCAACGGATCGTGCTCATGCAAATCTCTTCGCTGTTCGCGGCGGCGCAATGCCACCGTGGGGGTCCACCGGCGCGGGCGGTTGCCCGGCGCCGGCGTCAGGTCGGGCAGGATCGCTCCCGCCCGTCCCGGATCAGGCCTTCTCGGCCATCTTCTTGGCCTTCTCGACCGCTTCTTCGATGCCGCCGACCATGTAGAACGCCTGCTCCGGCAGGTGGTCGTACTCGCCATCGACGATGGCCTTGAAGCCACGGATGGTGTCCTTCAGCGGCACGTACTTGCCCGGCGAACCGGTGAACACTTCGGCCACGTGGAACGGCTGGCTGAAGAAGCGCTCGATCTTACGGGCGCGCGACACGGCCTGCTTGTCCTCTTCGGACAGTTCGTCCATGCCCAGGATCGCGATGATGTCCTTCAGTTCCTTGTACTTCTGCAGGGTCTGCTGGACGCGCTGGGCGGTGTCGTAGTGCTCGTGGCCGATGACCAGCGGATCCATCTGGCGGCTGGTGGAGTCCAGCGGATCGACGGCCGGGTAGATACCCAGCGAGGCGATCGAACGCGACAGGGTGACGGTCGAGTCCAGGTGGGCGAAGGTGGTCGCCGGCGACGGGTCGGTCAGGTCGTCCGCGGGAACGTAGACGGCCTGGATCGAGGTGATCGAGCCGTTCTTGGTCGAGGTGATGCGCTCCTGCAGGACGCCCATTTCCTCGGCCAGGGTCGGCTGGTAACCCACCGCGGACGGCATACGGCCCAGCAGTGCCGACACTTCGGTACCGGCCAGGGTGTAGCGGTAGATGTTGTCGACGAACAACAGGACGTCCTTGCCCTTGCCATTTTCGTCCTTCTCGTCGCGGAAGTACTCGGCCATGGTCAGGCCGGTCAGCGCGACGCGCAGGCGGTTGCCCGGCGGCTCGTTCATCTGGCCGTACACCATCGCCACCTTGTCCAGGACGTTGGAGTCCTTCATTTCGTGGTAGAAGTCGTTGCCCTCACGGGTACGCTCACCCACGCCGGCGAACACGGACAGGCCGCTGTGCGCCTTGGCGATGTTGTTGATCAGCTCCATCATGTTGACGGTCTTGCCGACGCCGGCGCCGCCGAACAGGCCGACCTTGCCGCCCTTGGCGAACGGGCACATCAGGTCGATGACCTTGATGCCGGTTTCCAGCAGCTCGGTGGCCGGGGACTGGTCTTCATACGACGGCGCAGCGCGGTGGATTTCCCAGTTGTCGCTGGCAGCGACCGGGCCGGCTTCGTCGATCGGACGGCCCAGCACGTCCATGATGCGGCCCAGGGTGCCGGCGCCGACCGGCACCGAGATGCCGCGGCCGGTGTTGACGGCAACCAGGTTGCGCTTCAGGCCGTCGGTGGAACCGAGGGCGATGGTACGCACCACGCCGTCGCCCAACTGCTGCTGGACTTCGAGGGTGATCTCGGTGTTTTCGACCTTCAGTGCGTCGTACACCTTCGGCACCGATTCACGCGGGAATTCGACGTCGACGACCGCGCCGATGATCTGAACGATCTTGCCCTGACTCATTGCTGCATCCTCTAATGTGTGCTTTGAACGAACGCGGTCAGACTGCTGCCGCGCCGCCGACGATTTCGGAGATTTCCTGGGTGATCGCTGCCTGGCGCGCCTTGTTGTAGACGAGCTGCAGGGTGCCGATCAGCTTGTTGGCGTTGTCGCTCGCCGCCTTCATCGCGACCATGCGTGCGGCATGCTCGGAGGCGACGTTTTCCAGCAGTGCCTGGTACACCAGCGACTCGATGTAACGCGTCATCACGTGCTCGAGCACGGTCGCGGCATCGGGTTCGTACAGGTAATCCCAGTCGTGGTGAGCGACCTGCTTCTCGGCTGGCGGCAGCGGCAGCAGCTGATCGAAGCTGGCCTTCTGCACCATGGTGTTCACGAAGCGGTTGTAGACCAGGTACACGCGGTCGATCTTGCCTTCGGTGAAGGCGTCGAGCATGACCTTGATCACACCGATCAGCGATTCCAGCTTCGGCACGTCGCCGATGTGGGTCACGCTGCCGACCATGTTGACCTTCACGCGGCGGAAGAAGGTCGAAGCCTTCTGGCCGATGGTCACCAGGTCCACTTCGGCACCCTTGTCCTGCCATGCCTTGGCTTCGCCCAGCATCTTGCGGAACAGGTTGTTGTTCAGGCCGCCGGCCAGGCCGCGATCGGAGGAGATCACGATGAAACCGACCCGCTTGACCTGCTCACGCTCGACCAGGAACGGATGCTGGTAGTCGGTGCTGGCCTGGGCCAGGTGACCGATCACCTGCTTCATCGCCTGCGCGTACGGACGCGAGGTCTTCATCCGATCCTGCGCCTTGCGGATCTTGGAGGCCGAGACCATTTCCAGGGCGCGCGTCACCTTGCGGGTGTTCTGCACGCTCTTGATCTTGGTTTTGATTTCGCGTCCGCTTGCCATCTCTTGTTTCCCGTGGCGCGGGGCTGATGCCCCGCGTTGTTCAACCGTTTGTCATCTGGTCCAGCGGAGCCTGGGGCTCCGCTCTACAGGACCGCGATTACCAGCTGCCGGTGGTCTTGAACTCGGCGATGCCCTTCTTGAAGGCACCTTCGATGTCGTTGTCCCAACCGCCGGTAGCGTTGACCTTGCTGATCAGCTCGCCCTGGGTATTGGCGAAGTGGGCGTGCAGGCCTTCTTCGAACGCCAGCAGCTTGTTGACCGGCACGTCATCGAGGTAGCCCTCGTTGACGGCGTAGATCGACAGCGCCTGGTTGGCGATCGACATGGGCGCGTACTGCTTCTGCTTCATCAGCTCGGTGACGCGCTGGCCACGCTCCAGCTGCTTGCGGGTCGCTTCGTCCAGGTCCGAGGCGAACTGCGCGAACGCAGCCAGCTCACGGTACTGGGCCAGCGAGATACGGATACCGCCCGACAGCTTCTTGATGATCTTGGTCTGGGCCGAGCCACCGACGCGCGACACCGAGATACCGGCGTTCACGGCCGGGCGGATGCCGGCGTTGAACAGGTCGGTTTCCAGGAAGATCTGGCCGTCGGTGATCGAGATCACGTTGGTCGGAACGAAGGCGGACACGTCGCCGGCCTGGGTTTCGATGATCGGCAGCGCGGTCAGCGAGCCGGTCTTGCCGGTGACCTTGCCTTCGGTGAACTTCTCGACGTATTCCTCGGACACGCGGGCAGCGCGTTCCAGCAGGCGCGAGTGCAGGTAGAACACGTCACCCGGGTAGGCTTCGCGGCCCGGCGGACGCTTCAGCAGCAGGGAGATCTGGCGGTAGGCGACGGCCTGCTTGGACAGATCGTCGTACACGATCAGCGCGTCTTCGCCGCGGTCCATGAAGTACTCACCCATGGTGCAGCCCGAGTAGGCGCTGATGTACTGCATGGCAGCCGATTCGGAAGCGGTCGCGGCCACCACGATGGTGTGGGCCAGCGCGCCGTTCTCTTCCAGCTTGCGCACGATGTTGGCGATGGTCGACGCCTTCTGGCCGATCGCAACGTACACGCACTTGATGCCGGTGCCCTTCTGGTTGATCACCGCATCGATCGCCATGGCGGTCTTGCCGGTCTGGCGGTCACCGATGATCAGCTCGCGCTGGCCACGGCCGATCGGGATCATCGAGTCGACCGACTTGTAACCGGTCTGCACCGGCTGGTCGACCGACTTGCGCCAGATCACGCCCGGAGCAACGCGCTCCACCGGAGCGGTCAGGTCGGTGCCCAGCGGGCCCTTGCCGTCGATCGGCTCGCCCAGCGCGTTCACGACGCGGCCCAGCAGTTCCGGACCGACCGGCACTTCCAGGATGCGGCCGGTGGTCTTGGCGACGTCGCCTTCGCGCAGGTGCTCGTAGTCACCCAGGACCACGGCGCCGACCGAGTCGCGCTCCAGGTTCAGGGCCAGGGCGAAGGTGTTGTTCGGCAGTTCGATCATTTCGCCCTGCATCACGTCGGCCAGACCGAAGATGCGCACGATGCCGTCGGACACGCTGGTCACGGTGCCTTCGTTGCGCGATTCCGCGGCCAGCTTGACCTTCTCGATGCGGTTCTTGATCAGTTCGCTGATTTCGGAGGGGTTGAGCGTGGTTGCCATCGTCAAGTCCTAGTGCCGGCAGCGGGGCCGGACGTTAAATGAATTCAGTTAGCGAGCGCGGTCTGCAGACGGGCCAGCTTGCCCTTCAGCGAACCATCGATGACCACGTCGCCGGCGTCGATCACGGCGCCGCCGATCAGCGAAGCATCGACCGCAGTGGTCACGTCGACCTCGCGGTTGAAGCGCTTGCGCAGCGCGACCTTGATCGCGTCCAGCTCGCCGGCCGACAGCTCGGCAGCCGAGGTGACGGTGGCCTTGACCACGTGCTCGGCTTCGGCGCGCAGGGCGTCGAACATGCCGGAGATTTCCGGCAGCAGCGGCAGACGATGCGATTCGGCCAGGATGGCCAGGAAGCGCGAGTAGGTCTCGCCGTGGGACACCGGCGCCAGCAGGGCGACGGCGTCGTCACGACCCAGCTCCGGGTTGGCGAGCAGGGCCGCCACGCGCGGGTCGGCGGCGACGTGGGCGGAGAACGCCAGGGCGTCCGACCACGGCGCGAACGCGCCTTCGTCGCGCGCGGTCGCGAACGCGGCGCGGGCGTACGGGCGGGCAAGCGTGAGGGCCTGGCTCATCCTTAGATCTCCGAGGCCAGCTCGTCGAGCAGCGCCTTGTGGGCGTTGGCGTCGATTTCGCGCTTGAGCAGCTTTTCGGCACCGGTCACGGCCAGCGCGGACACCTGCTTGCGCAGATCTTCACGGGCACGGTTGGCGGCGGCGTCGATTTCAGCCTGGGCCAGTTCCTTCTGACGGGTGGCTTCGGTGATCGCTTCGTTGCGGGCAGCATCAACGATCTGGTTGGCACGCGCATGGGCCTGATCGATGATCTCGTTGGCCTTGGTGCGGGCTTCCTTCAGCGCTTCGTTGACCTTCTCCTGCGCCTGGGCCAGATCTTTCTGGCTGCGGTCGGCAGCAGCGAGGCCTTCAGCAATCTTCTGCTGGCGCTCTTCGATCGCGTTCATCAGCGGCGGCCAGATCTTGGTCGCGATGATCCAGATCAGACCAGCGAAGGCCAGCGCCTGCGCAAGAAGGGTGAAATTGATATTCATGGTTAGCTCGATCGCTGGTTTCGGGGTGGACGCGCCGCCGAAGCGGCACATCCGGCCTTCATCCGAAACCGGGTGCATCAGCACCCGGTCGTCTCAAACCGCTGTATCAGCCGGCCAGAGCCTTGGTGACGGCGCCAGCGAAGGCAGCCGACAGCGGGTTGGCGAAGGCCAGCAGCAGGCCAACGGCGACCGAGATGATGAACGCGGCGTCGATCAGGCCGGCGGTGATGAACATGCGGACCTGCAGGACCGGGATCAGTTCCGGCTGGCGGGCGGCCGACTCCAGGAACTTACCAGCCATGATGGCCAGACCCAGACCGGCGCCCAGCGCGGCCAGGCCGATCATGATGCCGACGGCAAGGGCGGTGGAGCTCTGAATCTGCGCGAAGTTGGTCAGGACGGCGAAGTACATGGTTATCTCCAGGAACTTAAGTTGCTAAGGGTGATGAAACGGATGAAGGTTGAAACGCGTTGAAGCTTGAAACTCAGTGAGCGTCTTCCGACAGGCTCAGGTACACGATCGACAGCATCATGAAGATGAAGGCCTGCAGCGGGATCACCAGCAGGTGGAACAGCATCCAGCCGAGGCCGAACACACCACCGGCAATGGCACCGAAGAAACCGGCACCACCCAGCACCCAGATCAGCAGGAACACGATTTCGCCGCCGAACATGTTGCCGAACAGTCGCATCGCCAGCGAGATCGGCTTGCTCAGCCACTCGACGATGTTGAGGATCAGGTTGAACGGCATCATCCACTTGCCGAACGGCGCCGTCAGGAATTCCTTGATGAAGCCGCCCAGGCCCTTCGACTTCAGTGCGAAGAACAGCATCAGGAAGAACACGCTGATGGCCATGCCCAGGGTGGCATTGACGTCAGCGGTCGGGACCGGCTTCCAGTAGTGCACGCCCGCCCATTCCAGCGGCTTGGCGATGAAATCGGCCGGGATCATCTTCAGCAGATTCATCAGCAGAATCCAGAAGAAGATGGTGATGGCGATCGGCGTGACCAGCTTGCTCTTGCCGTGGTAGGTGTCCTTGGCCTGGCGGTCGACGAACTCCAGGCAGATCTCGACGAAGGCCTGCCACTTGCCCGGCACGCCGGCGGTGGCCTTGCGGGTGCCCAGCCAGAACGCGACAACGATCACCAGGCCCATCAGGACCGCGGTGAGGAAGGTATCGACGTGGATATGCCAGAACATACCCTCACCCTTGCCGACCGGCGCGGTCAGGTTGTGCAGGTGATGCTGGATGTAGCTGGTAGGGGTTAGAGCCTCGCCCGCCATGTGTCCGGAACCTTCAGTTAATTGAATTCTGTCAACGCCTGGCCATCGCCAGGACCTGGAACATCAAGCCGACGGCGATACCGGCCAACAGCGCCAATGCAGGCAGCTTGAAGACCAGGAACCCCACCAGCAGGACGCCGAAAACCACGACCCACTTGGCCACGATCGCAATGATCAGGCGAGCCATCGCCGATCCTGCGGCCACCGCACCACCCCCCAGCGCCATCCTTGCCGCCACCCAGCCACCGGCCGAAATGGCCACACCGGACGCCAGCGCGCCGAGGGCATATTTCGGACCGACCAGCAGGAAGGCCAGGGCCAGGACAGCGACCGCGGCCAGCGGGTAGACCGCGGCGCGCAGCATCAGTCGCCGACCCGCATCAACGGAGTTCAGCACAGGACGTCCCGCGTGGTTGCAAGTGGAAGGCTGAGGCGGCTACAGCAGGGGGGCCTCATCGAGCCGCCAAATTATAGCAATGGGACAATTTGCGAGACAACCGCTGCCTGTTCATCCCGGGAAGCCGCAAGTTGCGGTAACGGTTACATTTTTGCGTACCACCCGGGGGACAATGACGTCCGCATGATGCTGCACCGCAGTATTGAACTTTGGTCGCAGGCGAGGAACTTTCGCCGGATGCGCGGGTCCGATCTTTCGACCTGCCTGCAGCATCCTCGTCGGCTCCACCCCGCAGGTCCCACGATGGCCCCGAAGCCCGTCTCCGGGGCCATCTTTTTGCATCGTCGCGACAGCACTGAACCGTGCACATGCCGTGGACCATACGTTCACGGATGGTGGACGGGCCTGTCCGGCACAGTGGTCTTCATTCTGATGAACCACTGCAAGGACTCTTCGATGCGCCCCGTACCCACCCTGCTCGCTCTCTCCCTGATCGCCGCCGGCGCCTCGTTCGCCACCGCTGCCCACGCCGCCGAAGGCGACGACCGCTTTGCCCTGCGCCTGGGTGCGATGAACATCGACTCGGACAACACGCTCCGCGGCAAGACCAATGTCGCCGGGCAGGACATCGGCTTCTCCGAGGACTTCAAGCTGGGTGGCAAGGAGTGGGAGCCGCGCATTGACGGCATGTTCCGCATCAGCAACCGCCAGCGCCTGCTGTTCAACTATTTCAAGTACGACAAGGACCGCCGCGAGACCCTCGGCCAGGACATCTCCTTCGGTGACGTCAACGTGCCGTCCGGCAGCTTCGTCAAGGGCGAACTGAAGTACCAGGTGGCCAGCCTGGTCTATGACTACTCGGTGGTGGACACTGATACGTTCGACCTCGGCCTGCAGCTGGGTGCCGAGTACGCCAAGGTCAGCACCAAGGCCTACGCCGACCTCGGCACCGTGTACGAAGGCCAGTTCCTCAACGAGAAGACCGATGGCGTGGCGCCGGTGGTCGGTGCGCGATTGAGCTTCACCCCGTCCGAGAAGTGGATGATCACCCTGCAGGGCCAGTACCTCAACACGCGCTGGGGCAGCTTCGATGACTACAAGGGCGATCTGAGCCGCGCCAACGCCATCGTCGATTACCGCTTCACCAGGAACTTCGGTGTGTTCGCCGGCTACGACTGGTTCAAGCTCGATGCGGACAAGAAGGGCAGCGACGGCACCATCGGCCTGAAGCAGGAGTTCAAGGGCCCGGTGGCCGGCGTCAGCTTCGTGTTCTGACACCCGCCCCTTCCACGGCACTCTCTCTCCTGGCGCGGCCTCCGGAACATCGGGGCCGCGCTTTTTTGATTGCACGGTCAAGCAGAAGCGGGTTGGTCGAGCGCGGGGGGCAGAGGGGCTTGCGTGCGAATGTCCCCCGGCGCCGGCCTGCGGCCGTCACCTCCTCCTTTACTTCGCACCCAGCCCCCGCTCCCTCCGCGTGTCAGGCATCCAGGCGGCCCAGGCAGTGGCTCTCGACTACCCGCAAGCCGAGCCGCTGCGTGGGTGGCCCGAACGCTCGCAATGAGAGTGATCGAAGCTCAACAAAAAACCCCGGCAGATGCCGGGGCTTTTCGTTCGGAACGGCGCGGGCGCCTTACTTCTTCTTCGGCATGTACAGATCGGTGATCGTGCCGTCGTAGATTTCCGAGGCCATCGCCACCGATTCGCTCAGCGTCGGGTGCGCATGGATGGTGTGGCCGATGTCTTCGGCTTCGGCACCCATCTCGATGGCCAGGCCGATCTCCGCCAGCAGGTCACCGGCATGCACGCCGACGATCGCGCCGCCGATGATGCGGTGGGTCTCCTCATCGAAGATCAGCTTGGTGAAGCCCTCGGTGCGACCGATGCCGATCGCGCGGCCGCTGGCGGCCCACGGGAACTTGGCCACGCCGACCTTCAGGCCCTTGGCCTTGGCTTCGGTCTCGGTCACGCCCACCCAGGCGATTTCCGGGTTGGTGTAGGCCACCGACGGAATCACACGGGCGACCCATTCCTTCTTGTGGCCAGCAGCCACTTCAGCAGCCAGCTTGCCTTCGTGCGTTGCCTTGTGGGCCAGCATCGGGTTGCCGACGATGTCGCCGATGGCAAAGATGTGCGGCACGTTGGTGCGCATCTGGCGATCAACCGGGATGAAGCCACGCTCGGTGACCTGCACACCGGCCTTCTCGGCATCGATCTTCTTGCCGTTCGGCGAACGCCCGACGGCCACCAGAACACGGTCGAAAGTGCCCTGCGCCAGCGCCGGTGCCTGGCCTTCCTCGGCCGCCTCGAAGGTCACGGTGATGCCCTTGGCATCGGCGGTGACGCCCGAGGCCTTGGTCTTCAGGTGCACTTCGATGCCCTGCTTCTTCAGGCGGTCGGCCAGCGGCTTGACCAGGTCCTTGTCGGCGCCCGGCATCAGCTGGTCCATGAACTCGACCACGGTGACCTTGCTGCCCAGTGCGCTGTACACAGTGGCCATTTCCAGGCCGATGATGCCGCCGCCGACGACCAGCAGCGAGCCCGGCACTTCGGCCAGCTCCAGCGCGTCGGTGGAATCCATCACGCGCTTGTCGTCCCACGGGAAGTTCGGCAGCTTCACCGCCTGCGAACCAGCGGCAATGATGCACTTCTGGAAGCGCAGCAGCTGGGTGCTGCCGTCTGCGGCGGTGATCTCCAGTTCGTTGGCCGAGAGGAACCTGCCGACGCCCTGCACGTTGCGGACCTTGCGCTGCTTGGCCATGCCGGCCAGGCCCTTGGTCAGCTGGTTGACGACCTTTTCCTTGTACTGGCGCAGCTTGTCCAGGGTGATGGTCGGCTTGCCGAACTCGACGCCGAAATCGCCGGCGTGGGCCACTTCGTCGATCACCGCGGCAGCGTGCAGCAGCGCCTTGGACGGAATGCAACCGACGTTGAGGCAGACGCCGCCGAGGCTGGCGTAGCGCTCGACCAGCACCGTATCCAGGCCGACGTCGGCGGCGCGGAAGGCGGCGGTGTAGCCGCCCGGGCCGGAGCCCAGCACGACCATTTCGCACTCGATGTCGGCCGGCTTGCCACTGGACAGCGCCGGCTTCGGTGCAACCGGCTCGGCCGGGGCGCGGTGCGAGGGGGTCACCGGCGGCTTGCTGGCCGGAGCGGCCGCAGCCGCAGCCGGAGCCGGCGCAGCGGCCTTGGCCGGGGCATCGGCGGCGCCTTCAGCGTCCAGCACCACGACCACGGCGCCTTCGGACAGGGTATCGCCCAGCTTGACCTTGATCTCCTTGACCACGCCGGCCGCCGAGGACGGCACTTCCAGGGTGGCCTTGTCCGACTCCAGGGTCACCAGGCCCTGGTCCTTCTTCACCGTGTCGCCGACGGCGACCAACACTTCGATCACCGGAACATCGCTGTAATCGCCGATGTCGGGAACCTTGACTTCAATCGTGGCCATGGTGGTTTTCCTTGTGCCCGGCCGGCATGACCGGCGGGCTGTCACTGCATCTGTTCACGCGGCCGCGCCAGGGGCAGCGGCCGCACGGTGGGGGCAAAGCGATGCCTTACAGCAGCACGCGGCGCATGTCGGCCAGCACCTGCGACAGGTACGTGGTGAAGCGTGCGGCCAGGGCGCCGTCGATGACGCGGTGGTCGTAGCTCAGCGACAGCGGCAGCATCAACTTCGGCGCGAACTCCTTGCCATTCCAGACCGGCTGGATGGAGGACTTGGACACGCCCAGGATGGCCACTTCCGGTGCATTGACGATCGGAGTGAACGCGGTGCCGCCAATGCCGCCCAGCGAGCTGATCGAGAAGCAGCCGCCGCTCATGTCGGCCGGGCCCAGCTTGCCGTCGCGCGCCTTCTTGGCCAGTTCGCCGGTTTCCTGCGCGATCTGCACCACGCCCTTCTTGTCCACGTCGCGGATGACCGGCACGACCAGGCCGTTCGGCGTGTCGGCGGCGAAGCCGATGTGGAAGTACTTCTTCAGGGTCAGGTTCTCGCCGCTGGCATCGAGCGAGGCGTTGAATTCCGGGAACTTCTTCAGCGCCGCGGCGCTGGCCTTGATCAGGAAAGCAAGCATGGTCAGCTTGATGCCGGCCTTCTCGTTCTCCTTGTTCAGCGCCACGCGCAGCGCTTCCAGGTCGGTGATGTCGGCCTGGTCGAACTGGGTGACGTGCGGGATCATCGCCCAGTTGCGGGCCAGGTTCGCGCCGGAGATCTTCTTGATGCGCGACAGCGGCTGGACTTCGGTCTCGCCGAACTTGCTGAAGTCGACCTTCGGCCACGGCAGCAGGTTCAGGCCACCACCGGCAGCGACGGCAGCACCGCCGGCAGCCGGCACGCCACCGCTGAGCGCGGCCTTGACGAACTTCTGCACGTCAGCCTTGGTGATGCGGCCCCCCTTCTCGGTGCCGTTGATCTGCAGCAGGTCCACGCCCAGCTCGCGGGCGAACACGCGCACCGCCGGGGTGGCGTACGGCACCTTGGCCGGCAGCACGCCATCGGCGTTGAACTGCACCGGCGGGCTGGACGGGGTGCCGGCCGAAGCGATCTCGCGCGCCGCCAGCTTGTCCGGCTGTGCCGGCACAGCGACCGGCTCGACCTTGGTGGCGGTCTCGGCGGCAGCCGGAGCAGCGGCAGCCGCCGCCTTGGTCGGTGCCGGCGCGGCAGCGCCTTCGGCTTCAATGATGGCAACCACGTCGCCCTGCGACAGGTTGTCGCCCACCTTGACCTTGATCTCCTTGACCACACCGGCCACTGACGACGGCACCTCCATCGTGGCCTTGTCGCTTTCCAGCGTGACCAGGCCCTGGTCCTTCTTGACCGTGTCGCCGACGGCGACAAGCACCTCGATTACCGGGATATCGCTGTAGTCACCGATATCGGGGACAAGTGCTTCCTTGATTTCGGCCATGGGGATAACTCCGGCAATCTGGTGTAGGGAAACGTCTATTGTGCGGCCAGCGGGGTCCAGCGCCAACCGTTACAGGTGTTTTCAGTACGCACGCAGCCGGGACAGGCTGTTGCCCACGGGTCCCGGCCGCGACCAGTCGGTAGCGTATTGTCCGGACGATGTCCGCTTCATGTCGCCAGTGCGTCTGCAACCGGCTGCCAGGCCTGGCGCAGGCGCGGCAACGACCACGCCGCATTGGCCGGGCTGGTCGAGGGCAATGCAACCACCTGTGGCGGGGCCTCCAGCAGCTGCGGCAGCACCCAGCGCTGGAACGCCTGCCATGATGCAGCGCCATTGCAGCCGATCAGCGTCAGCTCAGGCAACGTGGCGATCAGTTCCGGCAGTGCATTGGCCACTTCCGTGCCACGCACGATGTCCGCGTCCAGGCTGCCTCGGCGCTCGCAGCGGCCGATCACATCCCACAGACCGATGCCCGCGGCATTCAATGCCTGCAGCCGCGCGGCGTAGGCCAGATCCGCGTCGAAACCACAGATGTCGGCCATCAGCGGCCAGAAGCGGTTGCGCGGATGGGCGTAATAGCGCTGCTCCTGCAGGGACGCCACGCCCGGCATCGAGCCCAGCAGCAGCACCCTGCACTCCACGTTCACCTGCGCTTGCAGGCCAATGCACAACGTTGCTGTGCTCACATCTTCTCCAACTGCATGAATGTCCCCGAGCGCCAGAAACCCCATGAATACAGGCGTTCCGTACCCGTCGCTGAACAAGGAAAACTATTTTTTAACGTGCGTCGGATTCGATTCATGTTGGGGCGACTACGGTGTGCTCGCCCCGCAACCGGGGGCCCAAAACAAGAAACATTAGGAGATACCCCCATGCGCTCCATCCGTATCCTGAGTCTCGCCCTGCTGACCTCCGCCGCCTTCGCGCCGGCCGCTTTCGCCCAGGACAGCAGCAGCACCGACACCGCGTCGGGCAAGCATTTTGCCGTTGTTGGCGGCATCTCGCTGCTGGAACCGAAGAACGACCCGATCTCCGGCGTGAAGAAGACCGATGGTGGCCCGGCGCCGACCGTCAGCTTCAGCTACTACATCAACGACAACTGGGCCGTTGAACTGTGGGGCGCCGCTGACAAGTTCGACAACAAGTTCAAGGGCCCGAACAATGCCCGCCTGGGCTCGGTCGAGCAGCAGCCGGTCGCGCTGAGCGGCCAGTACCACTTCGGCCAGGCTGACAACGTGTTCCGTCCGTTCGTGGGCGTCGGCTACTACCAGTCGAGCTTCAGCAACGAGAAGCTGGGCAACGGCGCTGACACCGACATCCGCTTCAAGGATGCCAAGGGCGTGATCGGCACCGTCGGCGTCGACATGAACATCAACTCCACCTGGTTCGCCCGTGCTGACGCCCGCTACATGCGCGCCCGCCCGGACATCAAGGTTGGCGGCGAGAAGATCGGCGAAGCCAAGATGGATCCGTGGACCGTCGGCTTCGGCATCGGCGCCCGCTTCTGATCCAGGCTGCACCTGCTTCACTGATGCAACGCGACGGGCCCTTCGGGGCCCGTCGTCGTTTCCGTCACCCGCTGTCTGTAGAGTCGAGCCAAGCCCGACTGCCTTTTATGTAGAGTCGAGCCAAGCCCCTATCCCGAGTCGAGCGGCGGGCTCCGCGCGCATTGCGATGCGTTACGTTCAATGGCGCCCACGGTCAATGGTGGCGCGGCTCGGCTCCACACAGACACAGGACGCGAAGACACGATGGACGACGTCGACCTGCTGGTGATCGGTGGCGGCATCAACGGTGCCGGCATCGCCCGTGACGCCAGCGGCCGCGGCCTGCGCGTGCTGCTGTGCGAGCAGCACGACCTTGCCGCGCATACTTCCAGCGCCAGCAGCAAGCTGATCCACGGCGGCCTGCGCTACCTGGAACAGGGCGAGCTCGGGCTGGTGCGCAAGGCGCTGGGCGAACGCGAGGTGGTACGCCGGCAGGCGCCCCATCTGGTCCATCCATTGCGCTTCGTGCTGCCGTGGGAACCCCATCTGCGCCCACGCTGGATGCTACGCGCGGGACTGTGGCTGTATGACCACCTGGGCCGTCGCAGCCCGGCATTTCCCGCCTCGCGCGCCCTGGACCTTCAGCGCGATCCGCTCGGCCCCTGGCTTTCCCCGGATCTGCGGCAGGCCTTCAGCTACGCCGACGCGCAGGTCGATGACGCGCGACTGGTGCTGCTCAACGCTCTGGATGCCGCGCAGCGGGGCGCACAGGTGCGTGTGCGCAGCCGCTGCGTCGACCTGCAGCCCTTGCCGGGCCGGTGGCAGGCGGTGCTGGAATCCGCTGATGGCCAGCAGCAGGTGACCGCGCGCGCCGTCGCCAATGCGGCAGGGCCGTGGGCCGGCGGCCTGCTGGAACGGATGGAGGCACGCAGTGGCGGCCCCGCGCTGCGGCTGGTACAAGGCAGCCACATCGTCCTGCGCCGGCCCTGGCCCGATGACAGCGCGTGCCTGCTGCAGCAACCCGATGGACGCGTGGTGTTCCTGCTGCCCTTCGCCCACGACCACCTGCTGGTTGGCACCACCGACACCGACTATCGCGGCGACCCGGCGCACTGCAGCGTGCTGCCTTCAGAGGTGGCGTACCTGTGCGAAGCGGCCAACCGCTACCTGCATGAACCCATCGCGCCGGAAGATGTGGTCTGGCAGTTCGCCGGTGTCCGCCCGCTGCTGGCTGATCCCGATCCGCGCGCGGCAAGACTCAGCCGCGATTACCGCCTGCAGCTGCAGGTGGACCCGGCACCGGCGCTGCATGTGCTGGGCGGCAAGCTGACCACCTACCGGGTGCTGGCCGAGGAAGCGCTGGAGCTGCTGCGGCCCGCCCTGCCGCAGATGGGAGCGGCGTGGACAGCACACGGGGACCCGCTGCCAGGCAGCGACTGGGGCGACGCCGCGCAGGCGGGCGCGCATCTGCAGGTATCGGCACCCTGGTTGCCCGCAGGTATCGCGCGACGCTGGGCCGGGGCCTATGGCAGTCGAAGCGCGGAACTGCTGCAGGGTGTACGGGGCCTGCACGATCTTGGCGAGGCGTTTGGCGGCGGCCTGCATGCCCGGGAAGTGGCCTTTCTACGCGAGCATGAGTGGGCGCGCACTGCCGAGGACGTGCTGTGGCGAAGGAGCAAGCTGGGGTTGCGGCTGGACGCTGCGCAGGTGACACGGCTGCAGGCGTGGATCGAACACTCCACTCTGTAGAGCCGAGCCATGCTCGGCTGCGTTGTGCAAATGCAGCCGAGCATGGCTCGGCTCTACAGAGAAAGGTAAGTTACCCTGACTGCTCTACCGGAGACGCTGCATGACGCCCCGCTACGTGCTGGCCATCGACCAGGGCACCACCAGTTCGCGCGCGATCCTGTTCGACCGTGCCGGCGACATCATCGGCAGCGCGCAGCGCGAGTTCGCGCAGATCTTCCCGCAACCCGGATGGGTCGAGCATGACCCGCGCGAGATCCTCACCAGCGTCTATGCCACGCTGACCGAACTGCTCAGTCGCGGGCAGATCGACCCGCGCCATATCGCCGCACTGGGCATCACCAACCAGCGCGAAACCACCGTGGTCTGGGACCGTGCCACCGGCCAGCCGATCCACAACGCCATCGTCTGGCAATCGCGGCAGAGCCACGCCATCTGTGAACGACTGAAGTCCGAAGGCCATGAAGCGCTGATCCGCGAGCGGACCGGCCTGCTGATCGATGCCTATTTCTCTGCGACCAAGGTGCGCTGGATCCTCGACCACGTGGAAGGTGCGCAGCAGCGCGCCGAACGTGGCGAGCTGCTGTTTGGCACCATCGACACCTGGTTGGTGTGGAACCTCAGCGGTGGCCAGGCGCATGTGACCGACTACAGCAACGCGGCGCGCACGCTGTTGTTCAACATCCACACGCTGGACTGGGATGACGATCTGCTGGCCCTGCTCGACATCCCGCGCGCGATGCTGCCGCAGGTGCGCGACTCCAGTGCGGTGTACGCACACACCCGGCCGCAGTTCTTCTTCGACCACCCGATCCCGATCGCCGGCATCGCCGGTGACCAGCAGGCGGCACTGTTCGGCCAGGCCTGTTTCCAGCCGGGCATGGTCAAGAACACCTATGGCACCGGTTGCTTCATGTTGATGCATACCGGCGCGCAGGCGGTGCGGTCGCGCAACGGCCTGCTGACCACCATTGCCTGGGGCCTGGACGGGCGCGTGGAGTATGCGCTGGAAGGGTCGATCTTCATCGCCGGCTCGGTGGTGCAGTGGCTGCGCGACGGACTGCGCATGATCGAACGCGCCAGCGACAGCCAGGCACTGGCCGCGCAGGTGCCCGACAGCGGCGGCGCCTATCTGGTGCCGGCGTTTGTCGGCCTGGGTGCGCCCTATTGGCGCAGTGATGTGCGCGGTGCGATGTTTGGCTTGACCCGTGGCACGGGCAAGGCGCATCTCGTGCGCGCCGCGCTGGAAGCGATGGCCTACCAGACGCGCGACGTGCTCGATGCCATGCAGTCCGATGCGGGCATCGCACTGACCGAGCTGCGCGCTGATGGCGGTGCGATCGGCAACGACTTCCTGGCCGGCTTCCAGGCAGACATCCTCGGTGTGCCGCTGCTGCGGCCGCGGTTGACCGAAACCACCGCGCTCGGTGCGGCCTATCTGGCCGGCCTGGCCGTCGGGTTCTGGTCAAGCCGCGAACAGATCGCTGCACAGTGGGGCCTGGACCGGCGCTTCGAGCCACAGATGGAGGTGTCGCGGCGCGAGAAGCTGTATGCGGGATGGCAGCAGGCAGTTGCCGCCACCCTCGCCTTCCACGTCGATTGAAACTGCAATGCCCTGCCCTGCTGCGGCACGTGGAGTGACACGGAAGAGCCGAGCGATGCTCGGCTGCCGTTGGTGAAATGCCGGAAACAGCAGAGCCGAGCGTGGGCTCGGCTCTACAGGGCAGGCAGTGTCGACCAAGGTCGACACCCACCATTCAAATCAACAGATCAGCCGCAATCAGAACGCCGGCAGCACCGCGCCCTTGTACTTGCTCTCGATGAAGGCCTTCACCTGCGGGCTGGTCAGGGCCTTGGCCAGCTTCTGCACACGGGCGTCGTCCTTGTTGTCCGGGCGCGCGACCAGGAAGTTCACGTACGGCGAATCCTTGCTCTCGATCGCCAGCGCATCCTTGGTCGGGTTGAGGCCGGCGTCCAGCGCATAGTTGGTGTTGATCAGGGCCAGATCGACCTGGTCCAGCACGCGCGGCAGCATCGCCGAGTCCAGCTCGCGGAACTTCAGGTTCTTCGGGTTGGCGGTGATGTCACGCTGGGTCGACAGCGCGTTGGCCGGGTCCTTAAGCTCGATCACGCCGGCCTTGTGCAGCAGGATCAGCGCGCGGCTGTTGTTGCTCGGATCGTTCGGGATCACCACGTCGGCACCGTCGCGCAGCTCGGCCAGCGACTTGACCTTGCGCGAGTACGCACCGAACGGCTCGATGTGCACGCCGATCACCTTCACCAGGTCGGTCTTGCGGTCGCGGTTGTAGGCATCCAGGTACGGCTCGGTCTGGAAGTAGTTGGCGTCCACCTGCTTCTGCACCAGCTGGTCGTTGGGCTGCACGTAGTCGTTGAATACGCGCACGTCCAGGTCCACGCCTTCCTGCTTGAGGATCGGCTTGACCACCTCGAGGATCTCGGCATGCGGCACGGCCGTGGCGGCCACCACCAGCTTCTGCGAGGGCTCACCGGACTTGCCGCAGGCGGTCAGGGCCAGCGCAGCGGCGAGCAGGGACAGCAACAGGGTCTTCTTCATGGGGGACGGGGTTCTCGGGGGGAGTGTCAGGATTTTTCGTAGTTGCTCAGGGCCAGCTCAAGCAGCGCCTTGGCCTGCTCGCGCAGCATGATCGGCTCGATGATCTCGGCATCCGAACCATAGTGCAGCACGTCCATCAGCAACTCTCGCGAGACGCTGTACGGCACCTTCAGTTCGTAGCGGCCATCGGCCAGGAAACGACCCTGCTGCTTGGAATGCCAGTGCTCGTCGGCCACCCAGCGCGCAGCCTTGGCGCTGAACAGGATGGTCGCCCAGCCCTTCGGCGCACCCGAAAAAATGCCATAGCTGGCGCCGAGCTGCTCGTCCAGCTCGCTGTCGGCGACATCGCGGGCGGCACTGTCGATTACCCGTGCCTTGTGGATGCGGTCCACCGCGAAACTGCGCAGCGCCTCGCGGTCATGGTCCCAGGCATCCAGGTACCAGTTGTCGCGATAATGGGTCAGGCGCTGCGGCGAGACGGTGCGCTTGGTCGGCTCGTCGGTGGAGCGGGCGCGGTACTCGAACGCCAGCTGACGGCGCTCCAGCACCGCCGAGGCCACGCTGCGGAAGCTGCCTTCATCGAACTTGCGGCCACGGTGCGGAATCACCCGCACGCGGTCGACCGGCCAGCTGGAGACACCGGCCTGGGCTGCCAACAGGCTCTCGATGCGCTGCTGCAGCGGGGCCAGCACCGACGACAACACGCCGCCGCCGGTACGCGCCAGCAGGTGCTGCGAGGCCAGCAGGGCATGCAGCTCCTCCGAGCTGAGCCACAGGCCGGGCAGCTCGAAGCGATCGCTCTCGTCGGCCTGGTAGCGGAAGCCGGCCTCGCCGTCGCCCTCGATCGGTGCCATCAGCGCATCGCGCAGGAAGGCCAGGTCGCGGTAGACGGTGGCACGGGAACAACCGAGCTTGTCCTGCAGGGTCGCCACCGTCACCGGATAGCGCGCGGACTTGAGCAGACGATGCAGGGCGGTGATGCGTTCGTATCGGTCCATACCCCCGATTATGTCCGAGTCGCGGGTCTTGTGTGGGACGTTTGGGCTATCGTGGTCGCCCCCACCCCATGGAATGCCCGATGCGCCGGTTGCCTGCCCTGTCCCTGCTGGCCTGCCTGCTGCTGGCCGCCTGCGATCGCGCGCCGGCGCCGGCGCGCACCGAGGCCCCGGTACCCGCCGCCGATCCGGCACAGGCGGTGCTGGGTGCCAGCCAGCGTTTCGCCGCCCTGCGCAGCTTCCACGCCGAACTGGAAGTGCTGGGCGCGCCGCAGCGGGTACGCAGCGCCATGGACTTCGTTGCACCCGACCGTTTCCGGGTGGAGACCCCGGCCGGGCCGCAGACCATCATCGGCGACACCCTGTTCCTGCAGGCCGACGGTGCGATCCGCCAGGTGCCGGCCCCGCCCGGCCTGCTCGAGCAGTGGCGCAACCCGCTGCCGGCCGACGCCCTGCCCGCCGACCTGAAGGCCGAAGATCTCGGCAGCCAGGCGCTGGACGGGGTCGAGACCCGTCACTACCGGCTGCGCGGCAACCAGCCCGGCGAACGCCTGGAGTACTGGGTGGATGCCCAGGGCCTGCCACGCCAGATCGTGCGCAGCGGCAGCAGCAATGGCCGCAGCTTCCAGCTGCGCCTGCGCTATTCGCGCTTCAACGACCCCGCATTGCGTGTCGATCTGCCCTGAATAGGCGATCGCGGCAACGTTCGCTGAAGCAC
Source organism: Stenotrophomonas sp. HMSC10F07 (assembly GCF_001807895.1). Lineage (NCBI taxonomy): Bacteria > Pseudomonadati > Pseudomonadota > Gammaproteobacteria > Lysobacterales > Lysobacteraceae > Stenotrophomonas > Stenotrophomonas sp. HMSC10F07. The sequence continues at coordinate 2,189 of NZ_KV791422.1, read as the reverse complement.
GCTTTGGATCGATTCGGACCGCCATCACGCTTCCAGTATCATCACCGGCTGTTAACCGTTCCGGAGAAGCCTCGATGTCCCTGCGCGTGTCCCTGCTGATCCCCCTGCTGCTGTGTGCGCCGCTCGCATACGCGCAGGATGCCTCCGAACTGGCGGCGATGTCCTCGCCGTGGAGTGGCAGCGGCGGCGAGCTCGGCTTTGCCTCGGCACGCGGCAACAGCAGCACCGAGAGCTTCAACGGCCGCCTGCGCCTGCGCTACACCGACGGCGACTGGGTGCACAGCATGGACCTGTTCGGCCTGCGCTCCAGCTCCAAGGTGACCGAGACCAACGACGACGGCACCACCACCCGCCGCAGCAACACCACCGCCAACCGCTACACCGGCAGTGCGGGCAGCGCGCTGCAGCTGGGCGAGCACCGCCAGCTGACCGCCACGGTGCGTACCGAGCGCGACGACTTCGCCACCTACGACCGCCAGAGCTCGTTCGGTCTGGGCTACGGCACCCGCCTGTGGAACACCGAGCGCTTCTCGTTCGACGCGCAGATCGGCCCCGGCGTGCGCCGTACGCACAGCACCGAGGATGACCGCACCCGTACCGGCATGATCGGCCGTGGCCTGTTCGACCTGAAGTACTCGCTGACCGACAACACCGACCTGGTGAACACGCTGCTGGTCGAGTCCGGTTCGTACAACACCTTCGGCCAGAACGACTTCGGTGTATCGGTGAGCATGAACGAGCACCTGGCGCTGAAGGCCGGCTGGCAGGCGCGTTACAACAGCGACGTCGCTGTCGACAAGCGCAAGACCGATACGCTGACCACGATGAACGTGGTCTACAAGTTCAAATAAGCAGAACGGGTGCCCAGGGCGCCCGTTCTTCATTTCGGTAGTGCCGGCCGCTGGCCGGCAACAGCGTTCAATCGGCGGCATGAGGTTGCCGGCCAGCGGCCGGCACTACCTGCGGTGCCTCAGACGTTCAGCAGTTCGCCAGCACCAGCGTCCAGCAGCAGCTTCGCCACCCGCTGGCCCAGCGCTTCCGGATCACGGGCCGGGCCCACCGCTTCGGCACGCACGGCGCGGCCATCACTGGCGCTGCCGACCAGGCCCTGCAGGTGCAGGTCGTCGCCCTGCCACTGCGCGATCGCCGCCACCGGCACGTGGCAGCTGCCATGCAGCGCGCGGTTCATGGCCCGCTCGGCTTCCACGCAGGCGCGCGTGGCGGCGTCATCAAGCGTGGCGAACAGCGCCATCAGGCGCGTGTTGCCTCCGTCGCACTCTACCGCCACCGCGCCCTGCGCCGGCGCCGGCAACCACTGCGGCGGTTGCAGGCGCGCGACGATGCGCTCGCCCAGGCCCAGGCGCTCGAGGCCGGCCACCGCCAGCACGATGGCGTCGTAGCCACCGTTGTCGAGCTTGGCCAGGCGGGTGTTGACGTTGCCACGCAGGTCCAGCAGCTCCAGGTCCGGGCGCAGCGCGCGCAGCTGGGCCTGGCGGCGCAGCGACGAGGTGCCGACCCGCGCGCCGATCGGCAGCGCGTCCAGCGAGGCGTACAGGTTGGAGACGAAACCATCGGCCGGGTCGTGCCGGGTCAGCATCGCCGGCAGCGCGAAGGGCGCGTCCAGTTCCATCGGCACATCCTTCAGCGAGTGCACGGCGCAGTCGGCCTCACCCCGCAGCATGGCCAGCTCCAGTTCCTTCAGGAACAGGCCCTTGCCACCGATGGCGGCCAGCGAGCGGTCCAGCACCTCGTCACCGCGGGTGCTCATCGGCACCAGTTCCACGTGCAGGCCGGGGTGGGCCTGGCGCAGGCGGTCGGCGACGTGTTCGCTCTGCCAGAGGGCGAGCGGGCTCTTGCGGGTAGCGATGCGGACAGTTTCCATACGGTCATTATCGCGCCTTCGGCGCGGATACGGCCAACGGCGGAGCCCCTCGTGGCTGGCTGGGGGGCGTGAAAGCAACAGCCGTGCTTGGCCGGGCGGGATGGACTGCGCAGGGGCCGCTGCAAGTACGTCCATGTAAGCTCGGTCGCGGCATCCATGCCGCGGACACCCCCGCGAACCCACCCCACCCGGCCTTTGACAGGTTCCGTGTGCGCCAGCCACGGAAGATCAAAAAAAAAGAGTGCAGAAACAAAGGCAACAGCCGGCGGCTTCCGGGGTCAGATCCCTTTTCCGCAGGAAAAGGGAT
>NZ_KV791421.1:0-2164 GCF_001807895.1 Stenotrophomonas sp. HMSC10F07 | reverse complement strand
GCGCCATCGAGCTTACAGGGACGTACTTGCAGCGCCCCCCTGCACGGCCCACCCGCCCCGCCAACCCCATGAACCGCTCTACACGACCAGCCACGAGGGGCTCAGCCGTTGGCCGAATCCAGTAAAATCGCCGGCATGAACGCCCCCACCTTCCCCTACGACACCGCGCGCCTGAGCGAACTGGCCCAGCTGCTGATCGACAATGTCCGCGAACTGGCCCACGCCGGCTGGACCCCGGCCACCAGCAGCAACTTCTCCCACCGCCTGGACGATCGCCACGCCGCGATCACGGTGTCCGGCAAGGACAAGGGCCGCCTGATCGAGGACGACATCATGGTGGTGGACTTCGACGGCCAGGCCGTCGGCCGTCCGCTGCGCCCGTCCGCCGAGACCCTGCTGCACACCCAGTTGTACCGCCGCTTCCCGGACGTCGGCTGCGTGCTGCATACGCACTCGCCGGTGCAGACCATCGCCTCGCGCCTGTACGCGCCGCAGGGTCATGTCTGCCTGGAAGGCTACGAGCTGTTGAAGGCCTTCGCCGGCAACAGTACCCATGAAATGGCCATCGATGTGCCGGTATTCGCCAACACCCAGGACATGAACGTGCTGTCGAAGCAGGTCGATGACCTGCTCGACCGGCAGAACCTATGGGGCTACCTGATCGACGGCCATGGCCTGTATGCCTGGGGCCGCGACATGGCCGAGGCACGCCGCCACCTGGAAGCGTTCGAGTTCCTGTTCCACTGCGAGCTGGAACTGCGCAGGCTGCGCGGCTGAACCCGCACGCAGGTGCAGATGCCGATCCGGAATCTGCACCTCATGCCCACCCTGCTACCCTGTCTTCCCCCCGAGACGTTCAAGCTGCCGCCATGAGCCGACTGCGCATCTACGACGACACCCGCCCCGAATCGCCGCTGCTGGACACCCAGGACGGCGCGGTCATTGCTGCCGAGCTGCGGAAGATCGGCGTCACCTTCGAGCGCTGGCAGGCCACCGCGCCGGTCGCACCGGGCGCCAGCCAGGAGGAAGTGTTCGCCGCGTACCGCGCCGACATCGACCGCCTGGTGGCCGAGCGCGGTTTCAAGAGCGTGGACGTGGCCTCGATCGCCCCGGACAACCCGAACCGCGCCGAGCTGCGCAAGAAGTTCCTCGACGAGCACTTCCACAAGGAAGACGAGGTGCGCTTTTTCGTCGCCGGCTCCGGCCTGTTCACCCTGCACGTGGGTGACAAGGTCTATGAGATCGAGTGCGTGAAGGACGACCTGATCGCCGTGCCCGATGGCACCACCCACTGGTTCGACATGGGCGAGGAACCCAGCTTCGTGGCGATCCGCTTCTTCACCGAGCCCGACGGCTGGGTCGGCCATTTCACCGGCACCGACATCGCGCAGAAGTTCCCTCGTTACGTACCCACCCAGGCGTCCTGATCCATGCAAGCCCGCGTCATCCTGACCGACATCGAAGGCACCACCAGCAGCATCTCGTTCGTCAAGAACGTGCTGTTCCCCTATGCGCGCAAGGCGTTGCCCGCGTTCGTCGCCGAACATGGCCAGCAACCGGAGGTCCGTCGCTGGCTGGACGCGGTCGCCACCGAGATCGGCGGTGCCTGCCAGGACAGCCTGGTGGCCGAGACGCTGCAGGGCTGGATCGACCAGGACCGCAAGCACACCGCATTGAAGGCGCTGCAGGGGCTGATCTGGGACGAAGGCTACCGCCGTGGCGACTACACCGCGCACTTCTACCCGGAAGTGGCGCCGGTGCTGAAGGGCTGGCACGCTTCCGGCCTGCCGCTGTACGTGTACTCCTCCGGTTCGGTGCCGGCGCAGAAGCTGTTCTTCGGTTTCAGCGACGCCGGCGACCTCAGCCCGCTGGTGTCGGGCTGGTTCGATACCGAAGTCGGCGGCAAGCGCGAGGCCGACAGCTACCGCCGCATCGTGCAGGCCATCGGCGTACCGGCCGGCGAGATCCTGTTCCTGTCCGATGTGGTGGAAGAACTGGATGCCGCCCGCGAAGCCGGGTTGCAGACCCGCCTGATCGATCGCCTGGATGATTACCCGATGCCGCGTACCGGCCAGGCCGCCAACGGCCACGAACGGGTCGAGAATTTCCAGCAGATCCAGCTGTAAGCAAGAAAAAGGGGACGGAGGGGATTAAGTCGTTTGTG
>NZ_KV791420.1:11289-31572 GCF_001807895.1 Stenotrophomonas sp. HMSC10F07 | reverse complement strand
GAGCGCAGCGAGTTCCCGCACCGTCCCTCGACGGACCGAGGAGCGCAGGGCACCGGCGTGCGAAGCGCGCCGGCTCGCGGCCGGCGGAGCGTTTCTTTGGTTACTTTCTTTGCGCGCAAAGAAAGTGACACCCACCCGCGGTCGCGGAAACGACATCACCAGGAAAGGCAGGCCGCCCCTACAACCACCCCTTCTGCCGCGCCAGCCGGTACGCCTCAATGCGATTGGCCACGCCCAGCTTGCCGATGCACTCGGACAGATAGTTGCGCACTGTGCCGTGCGACAACCCCAGCTGTTCGGCGATCTCGCTGGCGGTGCGGCCCTCGCCCGCCAGCCGCAGCACGCGACGCTCGCGGTCGGTCAGCGGATCGGCCTGCGACCACGCATCCAGTGCCAGCTGCGGGTCGATCGCGCGGATGCCCTGCTTCACCTTGCGCAGTGCCTCGGCCAGGTTCTCGGCCGGTGCGTCCTTCAGCAGATAGCCCAGCACGCCCGCTTCCAACGCACGGCGCAGGAAACCGGCGCGGGCAAAGGTGGTCACGATCACCACCTTGATCGGCAGCTCGTGACGCGCGATGCGCTGTGCAAGCTCCAACCCGGACAAGCCCGGCATCTCGATGTCGGTCACCAGGATGTCCGGCTGCAGCTGCTGCAGCATGCGCCACGCGGTTTCGCCGTCGGCGGCGCTGCCCAGCACTTCGATATCCGCTTCCAGGCCCAGCAGCGCCGACAGTGCGCCGCGTACCATCGCCTGGTCTTCGGCCAGCAGGATGCGGATCATGCGGCACCGTCCTGCACCAGCGACGGCGGCGCGCCTGGCGGCAGCGGTGTGGTCGCGGCGGCCAGTGGCACGCGCACGGTCAGCACCGTACCCTCGCCCCTTGCGGACTGCACCTGCAGGCTTCCACCCAGGGCGGCCACGCGTTCGCGCATGCCGCACAACCCATTGCCCTCGGCCTGCACGCCGCCACGACCATCGTCGCGGATCTGCATCGCCAGCATGCGTCCCTCCAGCATGAACTCCACGCGTGCCTGCGTCGCCTGTGCGTGGCGCACGATATTGGTCGCGGCCTCGCGCAGCACCAGCGCCAGCCCACGTTCGACATCCACCGGCATCGCCGGTGGGGGTGCGTATTGAAGGTGGACCTGCTGGCACTCCAGCAGCAGCCGCGCCGACGCCAGCTCACCGGCCAGGTCACTGGCGCGGATGCCGGTGACCGCGCTGCGGACCTGCGCCAGCGCCTCGCGGGCGATGGCCTCGGCCTCGCCGATCTCCTGTCGCGCGCGTCCATCACCGCGGTCGTGCAGCTTGCGCGCCAGTTCCAGCTTCAACGTGATCAACGACAGGGTGTGGCCGAGCAGGTCGTGCAGATCGCGGCCGATGCGTTCGCGCTCGGCGGTGGCTGCGAGCCGCCGCACCTCGTCCTGCGACAGCTGCAGTGCCGCATCCTTCTGCTGGTTGAGTGCCTCCACGTTCACGACCAGGCCGACGATATAGGACACGGCTGGGATCCAGACCAGGCTCTGCCACGGGTACTGGAACAGCAGGGCGAGGCTGCAGAACAGGAGGTTCAGACCAGTGAGCTGCAGCAGATACTGCCACCAGCCGCCGCGACCGCTCACCCGCAGCAGCACGCAGCCGAACACGAAGTAGGTCAGCCCGGACGGGTACCAGGGCAGCAGCACCAGCGACATCGCGATCAGGCCCAGGGCATAGCGCGGGGCGTGATGGCGCGGCGCCACCATCACCTTGGCGTACAGCAGCAGGAACACCGGGTAGCTGGCCAGCGTCAGCAGCAACCAGCGCAGGGTGAAGCCATGGCCAAGCAAGGGCGTCAGGAAGATCCACACTGACCACAGCAGGTGGATTGCCTCGCCCCAGGGGGACTTTCCCCGGCGCAGCGTATCGGCCACCGCCGAGTCGGGCGCGGGGCGCAGCAGCGAGGCAAGCCAGATGGACGGCACGGGCGGTTCCAGGCGGGGACGATCGCCGCCGATCATGCCAGTTCAGCCGCCTGCGCGCAGGCGCCACCGTCGGCTGGGCGGCACTGGCGCAGCCGAGCGCAGATCACGGTACGCTTGGCGGCGCCGCTGCGGCGGGCCGGCAATAGGGCGATCGGATCCATAGGCGGTACCGGTAGCGGAGACGTTGCCATCCTGTGCCGTCGTGGTCACATTTCGCAGTTGCCGCCGTCAGTGTCATCGGATGACAGCTGTCACTGCCGTCATCGCTGTGCCTGCCTTCATGCTGTGCCGCACGCTCCACCGCCGGAACCGCCGTCGTCCGCGCTTCCGGCCACACCCGCCCGAACGCCTGTGATGGAACGAATGAACGCTTCTGCCGAGCTGTTGAAGGAACTCCGTATCGACCGCAAGTCGCCGCCGCCGGCCTCCGGAGGCAATGGCGGTGGTCGCCGCTGGTTGTGGATCGCGATCATCGTGGTCGTGCTGCTGGTCGCCGCGGCCGTGGCCTACCTGTTCAGTCGCGCACCGGCCGTAGAGGTGGAAACCGCTCCGGCCGTGGCCATCCAGCAGGGCAGCGCCAGCAGTTCGGTGCTCGACGCCAGTGGCTACGTGGTTGCCCGTCGCATGGCCACGGTGTCGGCCAAGATCACCGGCAAGGTGCGCGAGGTGATGATCGAGGAAGGCATGCGGGTCGAAGCCGGCCAGGTGATGGCCACGCTCGACCCGATCGATGCCGACGCGCAGCGCAGCCTGTATGCCTCGCAGCTGCAGGCTGCGCGCAGCCAGGTGGCCGGCCTGGAGGCACAGCAGAAGCAGGCCGCCGCCGAAGCCAGCCGCCTGCAGGCGCTGGTTGGCCAGCAGCTGGTCTCGCGCTCGCAGTACGACCAGGCCGTGGCCCAGCGCGACAGTCTGCGTGCGCAGCTGGATACCGCGCAGCGCAACGTCAAGGTTGCCAACGACCAGCTGGCCATCGCCGATCTGGGCGTGGACAACAACATCGTGCGCGCGCCGTTCTCCGGCGTGGTCACCGCCAAGGCGGCGCAGCCCGGCGAGATCGTTTCGCCGCTGTCGGCGGGTGGTGGGTTCACCCGTACCGGCATCGGCACCATCGTGGACATGGACTCGCTGGAGATCGAAGTCGAGGTCGGCGAGGCTTTCATCGGCCGCGTGCAGCCGAAGATGCCGGTAGAAGCCACGCTCAACGCCTACCCGGAATGGAAGATTCCCGGCGATGTGATCGCCATCATCCCCACCGCCGACCGCGGCAAGGCCACGGTCAAGGTGCGCGTGGCGCTGAAGGTGAAGGACCCGCGCATCGTGCCGGAGATGGGCGTGCGCGTCAGCTTCCTGGAACAGGCGCAGCCGCAGGCCGCGGCCAAGCCGCAGGGCGTGCGCGTGCCCGGCGGCGCCGTGGTGCAGCGCGACGGTGCCTCGGTGGCCTTCGTGCTGGGTGACGAGAGCCGCGTGCAGCAGCGCACGGTCGAGGCCGGCCAGGCGATGGGCAAGGACCGCCAGATCCTCAAGGGCGTGAGCGCAGGTGAATCGGTGGTGGTGAACCCGCCGGACACCCTGCGCGATGGCGCCAAGGTGCAACAGAAACAAGCGCAGTAACGGCCTGGCGCCCGTGGGCGCGGCCGGCAGCATCGCTCGACGCACGCCTGCGGCCGCCGCAGGTGCGCTTCCCCGTTTCCCGCCTCCCGTGGAGAACCACCCATGTCGACCCTGGTTTCACTGCGCAACATCACCAAGACCTACCAGCGTGGCCCCGAGCAAGTGAAGGTGCTGCACGGCATCGACCTGGACATCGCCAGCGGCGACTTCGTCGCGCTGATGGGCCCGTCCGGTTCGGGCAAGACCACCCTGCTCAACCTGATCGGCGGCCTGGACAGCCCCACTGGCGGCGAGATCAGCATCGAGGGCGAGCGCATCGACCAGATGAGTGGCGGCCAGCTGTCGACGTGGCGCAGCCACCATGTCGGCTTCGTATTCCAGTTCTACAACCTGATGCCGATGCTGACCGCGCAGAAGAACGTGGAACTGCCGCTGCTGCTGACCCACCTCAGTGCGGCGCAGCGCCGCCGCAATGCCGAAATCGCGCTCACCCTGGTCGGCCTGGCCGACCGTCGCAGCCACCGCCCGAATGAACTGTCCGGCGGCCAGCAGCAGCGCGTGGCGATCGCCCGCGCGATCGTCTCCGACCCGACCTTCCTGATCTGCGACGAACCAACCGGCGACCTCGACCGCCAATCGGCCGAGGAGATCCTCGGCCTGCTGCAGCAGCTCAACCGCGAGCACGGCAAGACCATCATCATGGTCACCCATGACCCGAAGGCCGCCGAGTACGCCACGCACACGGTGCACCTGGACAAGGGCGAGCTGGCCGACGCGCCGCTGGCCCACTGACGGAGGCCACAGCGATGAAATACTTCTCGTTGGTGTGGGCGCAGCTGTTCCGCAGCCGCACGCGCACCTTGCTGACCCTGCTGTCGGTGGTGGCCGCGTTCCTGCTGTTCGGCATGCTCGATTCGGTGCGCGTGGCGTTCTCGTCGGGTGGCAGCGTGGAAGGCGCCAACCGCCTGGTGGTGGCCTCGCGGCTGTCGATCACCCAGTCACTGCCGATCCGGCTGGAAGCACAGGTTCGGCAGGTGGCCGGCGTCCGTGACGTGGCTTATGGCATGTGGTTTGGTGGCATCTACCAGGACCCGAAGAACTTCTTCCCGAACTTCTCGGTGTCACCCAACTACTTCGATGTCTACCGCGAGCTGCAGATCGATCCGGCACAACTGGAGGACTGGAAGCAGACCCGCACCGGCGCCATCGTCGGCGAAACCCTGGCCAAGCAGTTCGGCTGGAAGATCGGCGACACCATCCCGCTGCAGGCGACGATCTTCCCGCGTGGCGGCAGCAACGACTGGCCGCTGGTGCTCAAGGGCATCTACCGTTCCAAGGACCGTGCGCTGGCCGCCAACGAAGAACGCCAGTTGATGATGAACTGGAAGTACTTCGATGAATCCAACGACTACATCAAGAACCAGGTGAGCTGGTACACGGTGACGCTGGACAACCCGGACCATTCCTCGCGGGTGGCACAGGCGATCGATGCGATCTCGGCCAACTCCGACCACGAGACCAAGACCCAGACCGAATCGGCGTTCCAGCAGGCCTTCGTCAAGCAGTTCGCGGATATCGGCATGATCGTCACCTCGATCATGGGCGCGGTGTTCTTCACCCTGCTGCTGTTGACCGGCAACACCATGGCGCAGGCCGTGCGCGAGCGCGTGCCGGAGCTGGCCACGCTGAAAACGTTGGGCTTCAAGGACAGCACCGTGCTGACCCTGGTGATGGTGGAGTCGGTGTTGCTGATCGGCCTGGGCGGCCTGATCGGCATGGGCCTGGCCGCCCTGATCCTGCCGGCCATCGGCCCGAAGAGCATGGGCATGCTGCCGCCGCACGTGCCGACGCCAACCTGGCTGATGGGGCTGGGCCTGATCGTGGTGATCGGCATCATCGTCGGCCTGTTGCCAGCGCTGCGTGCCAAGCGCCTGAAGATCGTCGATGCACTGGCCGGCCGCTGAGGAGGATTGCAGATGAACAAGCTCAAGAAGTGGCTGGGCAACGGCGTAACCGTGCTGCTGCTTGCGATCGGCCTGGTGTTGTGGATCGGGCTGCCGTGGATCGGCGTGCTGGCCGTGGCCGTGCTGGTGGCCCTGTGGTTGCTGCTGACCCGCGGTGGACGGCTGGCGTTGGCCGCCACCCGCATCGGCGTTGCCAGCCTGCCGCAGCGCTGGGGCGCGTCCTCGGTGATCGTGGTCGGCATCGCTGGCGTGGTCGGCGTGCTGGTGGCGATGCTGGCGATGGGCGAAGGCTTCCAGGCCACGCTCAACAACACCGGCGATGACACCACTGCCATCGTGCTGCGCGGTGGCTCGCAGGCCGAGACCAACTCGGTGATCACCCGCGAACAGGTACCCATGCTGTCCACCCTGCCCGGCATCAGCCGCGATGCGCAGGGCCGGCCGTTGTTGTCACCGGAGCTGTCGCAGGTGGTCAACCTGGTGTCCAAGTCCGATGGCACCGACGTCAACGCGCAGTTCCGCGGCGTCGGCCCGCAGGCGTGGGCTGTGCATGACAAGGTCAAGATCGTTGAGGGCCGCAAGTTCGCCACCGGGCTGCGCGAGATCGTGGTCGGCCAGGGCGCCAAGGGCCAGTTCCGCGACATGGAGGTCGGCAGGACGCTGACGCTGGGCAACCAGACCTGGACCGTGGTCGGTGTGTTCGCCACTGGCGATGCGCATGATTCGGAACTGTGGACCGACGCCGATACGCTGGCCGCCACCTACCAGCGCAGCGCCTGGCAGTCGATCAGCGTGCGTACCGATGGCAAGGCCGGCTTCGATCAGTTCAAGGCGGCCGTCGCTGCCGACCCACGCCTGAAGCTGGACGTGGAAACCACCCGCGTCTACTACAGCAAGCAGGGCGGCGGGCTGACCAAGCTGATCGACATTCTGGGCAAGGTGATCGGCACGATCATGGCGGTCGGTGCAGTGTTCGGCGCGCTCAACACCATGTATGCGGCCGTGGCCACGCGCGCCCGCGAAATCGCCACCATGCGTGCGATCGGCTTCCGCGGCCTGCCGGTGGTGACGGCCGTGATGCTGGAAACGATGCTGCTGGCGCTGCTCGGTGGCCTGCTCGGCTGTGCGGTTGCATGGCTGCTGTTCAATGGCTACAGCGTGTCCACCATCGGCAGCAACTTCAGCGCGGTGGTGTTCAAGTTCCACGTATCACCGGAACTGCTGTGGACCGGCCTGAAATGGGCACTGGGCATCGGCCTGGTCGGCGGCCTGTTCCCGGCGCTGCGCGCGGCGCGTTTGCCGATCACTACGGCGCTGCGCGAAACCTGAGCACCATGCAGCGGTGGACTGCGCATCACGCAGGGGGACGGAGCGAAGGCTCCGTCCCTTTTTCGTTGCTGAACTCAGGCATCCATCGCCGCAACATCGGATGGTGGGTGCCGCAGGGCCAAATGCCGGCGAACAGCCTCCTCCGGCGCGTACGCCGTGCCCAGCGCGTGCTGCTCACCCGTATGCCTGTCGACGAAGATCGGGCCATTGCCGGCCAGTGCGTCCGAGATCTCGCCGGATTGCAGGTAGCGCAGCGACTGGAAGCAGAACAGCCAGCCTTCGACCATCTCATGCTCGTGCGTGATGGCAACCGGCTCATCGTCGCTGGCAAGTGCAGCCTGCACGCGACGGCGTGCTTCGTCGAGCTGGATCATTCCTTCGCCTCTTGTTTTCGATGACAGCGCGAAGAGCATTTCATGCGGGTGGATGCATCGCAACGGATAGGCACCTGGGTACAAGTGCGCACTGCGGCGTGTTGTCACAACCGCTCAAGCGTCGCGGTTCTGTGCCGCTATCGATGCCTCTACTCATCGCAAACGCAGCGCGCGTGACGCTGCGCACAGTGCATCTGTGGATTGTTGGTTGCGATTCATCTTCGCGCACTTCCAGCGGCGTCGAGACAAACAGTTACGAATGAAAACATTCTAGAATCGCGCCCCCCACGTTGGTTTGCAGCACCCCACGCGCCCATAGAACGGGCGCATGTTTTTACTGAAACACGAGATTTCACGGATGTCCCTGAAAACCAATCCGCTGCGCAACGCGATCGTCATCGCGCTGGCCGCCAGCTGCCCCCCCCCCGCCTTCGCACAGAGCGCCGGCGATGCCCCGACCAACCTCGACCGCATCGAAATCACCGGCTCGCGCATCCGCCAGGCCAGTGTCGAAACCGCACAGCCGGTGGTCGCGCTCAACCGCGCCGAGATCGAGAAGAAGGGTTACGTCAACGTCGCCGACATCCTGCAGGACATTCCTGCCGCCGGGGCGCCGAGCATGAGCCGCGCCTCGTCGCTGACTTCTTCGCGCGATTTCGGCGGCATGTACGTCAGCCTGCGCAACCTTGGCCCGGAACGCAGCCTGGTGCTGATCGACGGCCGCCGCATGGGCGTCAGCGCCGGCGGCTACTCCGACCTGGCCTCGATCCCGTCGTCCATCGTCGAGCGCGTGGAAGTGCTGACCGACGGCGCCTCCGCGCTGTACGGCTCCGATGCCATCGCCGGTGTGGTCAACATCATCACCCGCAAGAATTTCGATGGTGGCGAAGCCAGCGTCTATGTCGGCCAGTACGGCCAGGGTGACGGCCAGAAGCGCGCATACAGTGCAACCTTCGGCAAGACCTTCGAGCGCGGCTGGTTCAGCGTGGGCGCCGAGCGCACCAAGGAAGACGAGGTGCTGGGCAAGGACCGCGAGTTCAGCCGTTACACCAACGGCCCGCGCCACCCGAACGATGGCCTCAACGGCAACACGCCGTGGGGCTACGTCACCGTCGGTGGCAAGAACCTGACCGTGGGTCCGGGCGGCGACCCGAGCAAGGCCGGCAACTTCCATGCGCCGGACCCGGCCGATGGTGCCAACACCAAGTCGAACATGAGCCTGCTGACCGGCCTGGAGCGCACCTCGGTGTTCGCCAACGGTGGCTTCTCGATCACCGACAACCTGCGCATCGTCGCCGACGCGCTGTACAGCAAGCGCGAGTCGACCAAGCACCTGGCCGGCTACCCGTACTCGGTCAGCGCCGCGCAGGCCCGCAATGGCAGCCGTGCCGCCCTGTCCAAGGACAGCGCGTTCAACCTGTGGGGCCAGGATGCGCTGTTCGCGCACCGCACCGAGGAACTGCCGCGCGGCACCGAGAACAACCTGGAAACCAAGCGCGCCAGCATCGGCCTGGAAGGCAGCTTCGAAACCGGTTCGCGGTACTGGGACTGGAACATCAACTACATGTACAACCGCAACGAAGGCGAGCGAATCGGTACCGGCAGCATGTACCAGCCGCACGTCAACCTGGCCGTCGGCCCGTCCTTCATGGACGGCAACGTGGCCCGTTGCGGTGCGCCGGGCGCGGTGATCGCCGGCTGCGTGCCGTGGAACCCGGCTGGCCCGATGGGTTACACCGGCCCGGGCTCGCTGAGCAACCAGGACGTGCAGGACTACCTGTTCACCCGCTTCGTCGACAAGATGCAGAGCACCACCAAGGTCGCCAGCGGCAACATCTCCGGTTCGCTGTTCACCCTGCCGGCCGGCGACATCCTGGCCGCGATGGGATTCGAGCACCGCAGCGAGGAGGCCAGCTACACGCCGGACATGAAGGTGCAGAAGGGCGAGATCGCCGGCACCAGCGGCCAGCCGACCCGCGGCAACTACTCGCTCAACGAGGCCTACCTGGAACTGCAGGTGCCGTTGCTGGCCGACCTGCCGTTCGCCCGCGAACTGTCGCTGGACGTGGCCGGTCGCTACTCGGACTACAACAACTTCGGTTCCACCACCAACAGCAAGTTCGGCCTGAAGTGGAAGCCGATCGACAGCCTGCTGGTGCGCGCCACCTACGGCACCGGCTTCCGTGCGCCGACCGTGGATGACCTGTATGGCGGCACCGTCAGCAGTCGCGACTCGTTCACCGACCCGTGCGATACCTCCTTCGGCACCGCCGCCAGCAGCGCGGCCGTCGCCGCCCGTTGCCAGGCGCTGAAGGTGCCGGCCAACTTCCGCCAGCTCAACAGCGATGGCAGCGTGGCCACCAAGCCCGGCCAGCAGGCCACCACCGATTTCAGCTCGGGTTCCAACCCGGACCTGAAGCCGGAAACCGCCAAGACCTGGACCGTGGGCCTGGTCTACAGCCCGGACTTCGTGCAGGGCCTGGACGTCAGCCTGGACTGGTGGAAGATCCGCATCGACAACGCCATCGTCGGTGAGTCGGCCACCAACATCCTGGAACAGTGCTACGTGCAGGGTTCGGATGCTGCCTGTGGCCGCTTCACCCGTGGCAGCAACGGCCAGGTCAACTCGCTGGACCGCTCGCTGGTCAACGCGGGCTACCGCGAAACTGCCGGCTATGACATCAACGTGCGTTACCGCCTGCCGGAAACCGCGTTCGGCAAGTTCGCCGTCAACTGGAACACCACCTACACCGATTATCTGGAGCAGCGCAACGACAGCGCCGCCACCACCCCGGTGGAACAGCGTACCGGTTGGGCGGGCGACTTCCGCGTGCGCTCCACCTTCAACCTGGATTGGCAGTATGGCGACCTCGGCATCGGCTGGACCGCGCGCTACTACTCCAGCATGAAGGAGAAGTGCTCGTACATGGACGAGTGCAACATGCCGGGCTTCAACTCGTCGTACACCAGCGCCTCGCCGACCAACAAGGTGGGCTCCAACACCTTCCACGACCTGCAGGTGCGCTACAGCCTGCCGTGGGATGGCACCGTGTCGCTGGGCGTGAACAACGTGTTCAACCACCAGGGCCCGATCATGTACAGCCAGCCGAACAGCAGCTTCACCTACTACGGTGGCTTCGACATCGGCCGCTTCATGTACATGAAGTACCAGCAGCGCTTCTAAGCCTGCAACCGCGTTCCCGCCACGGCCATTCCTCTCTCCTGGCCGTGGATGGAAGCAGAACGGCGCCCCTCGGGGCGCCGTTCTTTTTTGCGTGGAAGCGGGGTCGGATCCCCGCCGGCGCTAGCGCTTGGCGCGCATCGTGCGGATGTTGTCGCCGACGAACAGCACCAGGCCAGCCCAGATCGCTGCAAACCCGATCGCCTTGGCAGTGTCGAATGCCTCATGGAAGAAGAACACACCCAGCAGCAGCTGCAGGCTCGGCGCGATGTACTGCAGGATGCCGACCAGCGACAGCGGAATGCGCTTCACGCCGTAGGCGAAGCCGATCAGCGGTACTGCGGTGACCGCGCCGCCGAAGATCAGCAGCAGGTCGTTGCGCCAGCCCCAACCATGGAAGAACGCACCGCCATGGCCGTTCTCGGCCCAGATCGCAAACGCCAGCGCCGGCAGGAACAGGTACATGCTCTCCACGCCGAGGCCGGCCACCGGGTCGACCGAGACCAGCTTGCGCAGCAGGCCATACAAGCCGAACGAACAGGCCAGGCCCAGCGCGATCCACGGTGGCGTACCTGCATCGATGGTCAGCCAGGCCACGCCCACCGCCGCCATTGCCACCGCTACCCACTGCAGCCGGCGCAGCCGTTCCTTCAGCACCAGCACGCCCAGCAGCACGTTCACCAGCGGGTTGATGAAGTAGCCCAGGCTGGTCTCGATGACATGACCGGCGTTGACCGCCCAGATGTACAGGCCCCAGTTGAACGCGATGGTCAGGCTCGACACCAGCAGGATCGGCAGCGCGCGCGGCTGCGCGGCGATCTTCCGCCACCAGCCCAGGCGCGCACTGATCAACAGCCAACCCAGCACCAGCACCGTGCTCCAGATGATGCGGTGGGCGATGATCTGGAACGAGGGCACCTCGTTGAGCAGGTGCCAATAGATCGGCACCAGGCCCCAGATCACGAAGGTGGATGCGGTGACCAGCAGGCCCCGGCGTTGTTCTTTCTCGTCCATGCTCACTTCTTTCTCGTCCTTGCCATTGTCAGCACCACCACACCCAGAAGAATCACCGCCATCGCCAGCAGGTCGCGCCAACCGAAGCGCTCACCGTTGAGCAGAGCGCCCAGCAGCACCGCGATCACCGGATTGACATACGCGTAGCTGCCCGCGAGCGCCGGGCGCACGTTCTGCAGCAGCCACACGTAGGCAGTGAACGCGACGATGGAGCCGAACACGCACAGATAGGCCATCGCCAGCAGGCCACCGGTATCGGGCAGCGTGGTCGGGCGCTCGCCCACCGCCAGGCCGATCAGCACCAGCAGCACGCCGCCGCAGATCATCTGCCCGGCCGCGGTCATGAACGGACCCGGCAGGTCCAGGCCGCGTGCCCACACAGAACCGAACGCCCAGCCGATCGGCGCGATCAGCAGCAGCACCAGCCCGGTCGGCGAGCCGGTCAGGCTGCTGCCGGCGTTGAGCCAGACCACGCCGAGGAAGCCGATGGCGATGCCCAGCCACTCACCACGGCTGGCATGTTGCCCGCGCAGCGCCGAGAACAGCGCCATCCACAGCGGCACCGAGGCCACCGCCGTGGCGGCCAGGCCCGAGGACACCTCGCGCTCGGCCAGCACCACCATGCCGTTGCCCAGCACCAGCATGGTCACGCCCATGATGACCAGGTTGCGCCACTGCCGCAGCGTCGGGTTCGGCAGCTTCCAGAACAGGCGCAAGGCCAGGAACATCAGGCCGCCGGCAATGATGAAGCGGCTGCCGGAGACCATCGTCAGCGGCAGTGCGCCGCCGTGCAGGGCCTTGGCGATGCCCAGATAGGTCGAACCCCAGACCACGTAGACCAGCAGCAGTGCCAGCGCGACAAGGCCACCCCGGGGGGCAGCCGCAGACGAAGAGGGGGGAGCCGACATGACACACCAGGGAGCCGGGGGAAGGCGGATTCTAGGACGTTTTGAGTATGGTCCGGGACCCCATACGGTGGCACGCTGTCATCCATCCATGCACCCTGCTCTGGTCTGCTACCCCGTGTTGACGGCCGATGCAGTACCAAGAGGGCTGCCCGGCCGCGCCGCCCCAAGGCCGGACGCCGTTTTCCCTGCGCACGGACGCGCCGCATCGAGGATTTCCACCCAGATGAGCACCACGTCCCAACCTGTTGTCCCCGCGAACGACCGTGCCGCCCTGCGGCGGTCGATCTCCAACACCCTCAAAGGCTCCGCCGGCAACCTGGTGGAGTGGTATGACGTCTACGTGTACTCGGTGTTCGCCGTGTACTTCGAATCGCAGTTCTTCTCGCCGGACGACAAGAACTCCACCCTGTACGTGTGGGCGATCTTCGCGGCGACCTTCCTGATGCGCCCGATCGGCGCCTGGTTCTTCGGCCGCTTCGCCGACCGCCACGGCCGCCGCCTGGCGCTGACCGTCTCGGTCACGTTGATGGCGCTGTGCTCGTTCCTCATCGCCATCACCCCCACCGCCGCCAGCATCGGCATCTGGGCCGCCGTGATCCTGTTGTTCGCACGCCTGCTGCAGGGCTTCGCCACTGGCGGCGAGTATGGTGCCAGCGCCACTTACATGTCCGAGGCCGCCATTCCGGGCCGTCGCGGCTTCCTGTCCTCGTTCCACTACGTCACCCTGGTCGGCGGCCACGTGCTGGCCCAGCTGACCCTGCTGCTGATGCTGACCTTCTGGGGCAAGCCGGAGATCTCCGAGTGGGGCTGGCGCATCGCCTTCGGTATCGGTGGCATCGCTGCGGTGGTGGTGTTCTGGCTGCGCCGGGGCATGGACGAATCGCTGTCGGAGTCGTCGATCGAGGCCGCGCGCGAGGGCAAGGCAAAGAAGTCCGGTTCGATGTACGAGTTGTTCGTGCACCAGTGGCGGCCGCTGCTGCTGTGCTTCCTGATCACCGCTGGCGGCACCGTGGCCTTCTACACCTACTCGGTGAACGGCCCGAAGATGATCCAGAGCGCCTTCGCCGGCAACGACCCGATGACCGGCACCCTGATCAACCTGGGCGTGCTGGCCTTCCTGATGGTGCTGCAACCGGTCGGCGGCTGGCTGTCGGACATCATCGGCCGCAAGACCCTGCTGGTGTTCTTCGGCGTCGGCGGCGTGCTGTACAGCTGGTACCTGATCACCCAGCTGCCGCACCAGCATGACGCCACCCTGGCCTTCCTGACCCTGGCGCTGGCGTTCGTCATCCTCACCGGCTACACCTCGATCAACGCGGTGGTGAAGGCCGAGCTGTTCCCCACCCACGTGCGTGCACTGGGCGTGGGCCTGGGCTATGCGCTGGCCAACTCGCTGTTCGGCGGCACCGCCCCGCTGCTGTACCAGGGCGCGCTGAAGACCGGCCACGTCGACTGGTTCGCCATCTACGTGACCGCCACGATCGCGGTATCGTTGGTGGTCTATGTGTTCTTCCTTACCAACAAGGGCCCGAACTGGCTCGACGGCACCCGCAAGTAAGCGCGTTGCCCTGATCGCGGCCACTGGCGCAATGCCGGTGGCCGCTACGTCTCCCGCCACCGCGCTGATGTGGATCGCGGTGACGCTGGCCGCAGCCACGGCATTGGCCTGGGTGCTGCGCCGCCCCAACGCGCAGGCCACGTGGCCGCGCACGGGGTACGGGATCGCCCTGCTGGTGTTCTGCGCCGCGCTGGCGCTGCAGCTGGCGATGGACCTGGGCAGCGGCCACAGCTCGCTGCACCTGCGGCTGCATCGCGGTGTCAGTCCGGCACCCCTGGTTGGCCTGCGCACGATGGCGGCGTGCTATCTGGCAGCGCTCGTCGCCGGCGGCTGGGGCGCGTGGAAGCTGCTGCGACGGCGCGGGTAGTGCCGGCCGCTGGCCGGCAAAGCCGCCGTCTTTCGGTAGTGCCGGCCGCTGGCCGGCAACCTCATGAACGCTGGGCACGTCACCGGAATGCCGGCCAGCGGCCGGCACTACCAGGGCATCAGCCCTTCAGCTGCGCCAGGATCTCGCGGGTCATCGGGTCGGCAACCGCCACATCCTCGCCCTGCAGCGCCGGCAGCAGGCCACTGGCCAGCTGCTTGCCCAGTTCGACACCGAACTGGTCGAAGGCGTTGATGTTCCAGATCACCGACTGCACGTACACAGCGTGCTCGTACATGGCGATCAGTGCACCCAGCGCCTGCGGGGTCAGCGCGTCGAGCAGGATCAGCGTGCTCGGCCGGCCTCCCGGGTAGTCGCGGTGCGGATCTTCGCTGCCCTGGCCATTGGCCAGTGCTTCGGTCTGCGCCAGCAGGTTGGCCAGCAAGGCCTGGTGATTGATCGTATAGGGATCATCGTTGTGCACACAGCCGATGAAGTCGGCCGGAACGACGCTGGTGCCCTGGTGCAACGCCTGGAAGAAGCTGTGCTGCACATCGGTGCCCGCCCCACCCCACCACACCGGCACAGTGTCGACGGTGACCGGCTGGCCGTCACGCTGCACGCGCTTGCCCAGGCTTTCCATCACCAGCTGCTGAAGGTAAGCCGGCAGCAGCGCCAGGCGCTGGTCGTAGGTCATCACCGCGTGCGTGGCATGGCCCAGCAGGTTGCGGTTCCAGATGTCGGTGAGGCCGTGCAGCACCGGCAGGTTGCGCTCCAGCGGTGCATCCAGCGCATGCGCATCCATCTGCGCCGCGCCTTCCAGCAACTGTTCAAAACGTTCGAAGCCGATTGCCAGCGCAATCGGGAAACCGACCGCCGACCACAGCGAATAACGGCCACCGACCCAGTCCCACATCGGCAGCACGCGATCGGCGGCGATCGCGAAGGCCTTGGCGGCGCGCTCCGGATTGGCGCTGACCGCATACAGGCGCTCGCTGCCACCCAGCCAGTCGTGCAGGATCTGGCCGTTGAGCAGGGTTTCCTGGGTACCGAAGGTCTTGGAGATCAGGATGCCGGCGGTCTTCGCCGGATCCAGCGTGGCCAGCGTGCGCTGCATGGCGGCGCCGTCCACGTTCGACACGAAATGCACGCGCAGGCGCGCACCGCTGACCGGGCGCAGCGCATCGGCGACCAGGCGCGGGCCAAGGTCGGAACCCCCGATGCCGACACTGACCACATCGGTCACGCCGCTGTCTTCCAGCGCGCGCACCAGCGCGCCCATGCGCTGGCGGATGCCATGCGCGGTGGCATAGGCCTCGGCCGCCACCGGCGCATCGACCACGTCGCCACGCAGCGCGGTATGCAGCGCTGCGCGGCCTTCGGTCAGATTGACCTGCTCGCCGCGGAACAGGCGGGTGATGGCGCCACCGACATCACGGTCGGCAGCCAGCGCCAGCAACGCCTGCAGCGCCGCGGCATCGTATTTCTGACGGGCGAAGTTGACGTACAACGGACCGACCCGCAGCGCCAGGTCCTGCACGCGGCCGGGTTCGGCGGCGAGCAGGCCGGGAATGCTTGCGCCCTTCAGGCGCTGGGCGTGGGAGTGCAGCGAGTCGAATCCGTTGTTCGTTGTCATGCGGCCTGGGTCGGGATCGTGTCGTTGGTGTGGGTGATCTGGTTGTTGCCATCAACGTACACCAGCTTCGGCTTGAAGCTGTCAGCTTCCTGCTCGGTCATGCTGGCGAACGCGGCGATGATGATGATGTCACCGACCTGCACGTGGCGCGCGGCGCCACCGTTGAGCGAGACAACGCCGCTGCCGGCTTCGGCGCGGATGGCATAGGTCGAGAAGCGCGCACCGTTGGTCACGTCCCAGATGTGCACCTGTTCGAACTCGCGGATGCCAGTGGCAGCCAGCAGGTTGTCATCGATGGCGATCGAGCCTTCGTAGTTCAGCTCGGAATGGGTGACGGTGGCGCGGTGGATCTTGGTCTTGAGCAGGGACAGGTGCATGGGGGCGCTGCAACGGCAAAGGAAAGAGCGGATTCTAGCACCCGCACAGCGCCGGGCATTACGGCCGGCAACCTGTTCAGGTAGGCGGTGAAACCGGAGGCGGATCCCTTTTCCCCTGGGAAAGGGATCTGACCCCATGCATCGCGCGGCGCCGCCGGAACTCAGAACTCCAGGTTGTCGATCAGCCGGGTGGTACCCAGCCGTGCGGCGATCAGCGCCACCCGGCCGCCGCCGTCGAAGGTCGGCTCGGCCAGCTCCGGAGTGCGCAGCACCGCGTAGTCAACCTGGAAACCGGCCGCCTGCAATGCGGCAGTGGCCTCGGCCTCGATGCGCTCACGTGCCTGCCCGGCCACGTAGCCTTCGCGCATGCCCAGCAGGGTCCGGTGGATGGTGGTCGCGACCGGACGCTGTTCGGCGCTCAGGTACTGGTTGCGCGAGCTCTTGGCCAGGCCATCCTCGTCGCGCACGATCTCCGCACCAACAATCTGGATCGGGAACGACAGCTCGGCCACCATCTGCCTGATCACGGCAAGCTGCTGGTAGTCCTTGCGACCGAACACGGCCACCTCCGGCTGCACCTGCAGGAACAGGCGCGCCACCACCGTGCAGACGCCATCGAAGTGCCCCGGGCGGCTGGCACCTTCCAGCACTTCACTCACGCCCGGCGCGTGCACGCGCGTGGTCTTGTCCACGCCCAGCGGGTACATCGCCTCGACGCTGGGCAGCCACACCGCATCGCAGCCAGCCTGCTCCAGCCCGGCAACGTCGGCCTCGGGCGTGCGCGGGTAGCGGCTGAAGTCCTCGTTCGGCCCGAACTGGGTCGGGTTGACGAAG
This sequence comes from Stenotrophomonas sp. HMSC10F07, assembly GCF_001807895.1. Taxonomy (NCBI): domain Bacteria; kingdom Pseudomonadati; phylum Pseudomonadota; class Gammaproteobacteria; order Lysobacterales; family Lysobacteraceae; genus Stenotrophomonas; species Stenotrophomonas sp. HMSC10F07. The sequence goes on along the minus strand of NZ_KV791420.1, from coordinate 14,457 downwards.
ATGCTCGCCACCACCTTGTCGGCATACTGGCGGGCCAGGGCCACCAGCGAATGGTGGCCCCCATGCAGGTTGCCCATGGTCGGCACCAGCGCCACGCGCAGGCCCTCGCGCTTCCACTGGGCGATCTGCCCGCGCAGCGCGCCGAGCTCGTTGAAGGTCTGGATCATTGGGCGTAGGCGTGCTGTTCGTCGGGGAAGCTGCCGTCGCGCACGGCGTCGGCAAACGCGCGGGTGGCACCGGCCACCGAGCCGCCTTCGGCAAGGAAATCCTTGACGAACTTGGGACGGCGATGGCCACTGTCCAGGCCGAGGAAATCGTGCAGCACCAGCACCTGGCCATCGCACTGCGGGCCAGCACCGATACCGATGGTCGGCACATCCACCGCAGCGGTCACTTCGGCGGCGACGGGGGTCGGCACGCATTCAAGCACCATGATGCTGGCGCCTGCGGCGGCCACGGCCCTGGCATCCTCCACCAGCTGGCGCGCAGCATCGCCGCGGCCCTGGATCTTGAAGCCGCCCAGGCGCAGCACCGATTGCGGGGTCAGGCCCAGGTGCGCGCAGACCGGAATCTCGCGCTCGACCAGGTAGCGGATGATGTCGACCTTGAAGCCGGCACCTTCGATCTTGACCATCTCGGCACCGGCCTGCAGCAGCTGCAGCGAGGCATCCAGCGCGCGTTCCGGGGTGGCATCGGCACCGAACGGCAGGTCGGCCACCAGCAGCGCACGCTGCAGCACGCGGGCCACGGCGCGGGTGTGGTAGACCATGTCGGCCACGGTCACCGGCAGGGTCGAATCATGACCCTGCACGACCATGCCCAGCGAATCGCCGATCAGGATCAGATCGACGCCGTTGGCATCGAAGGTGCGGGCGAAGCCGGCGTCGTAGGCGGTCAACATGACCAGCTTCTGGCCATTGCGCTTGGCCTCGGCCAGGGCGGGAACGGTCCAGGGCTTGCTGTCTGCGTGGGTGCTCATGTGCTGATAACCGGGGGAGATAACCCGGTCATTATCACCCTATCGGCGCAATCCCGCAGGCATCCACCCGCACCACTGCATCCCGCACGCTGCCATGACCGGGAATGGCCAGATCAGGCGCGATTTCGGCCAGTGGCACCAACACGAAGGCACGCTCGTGCAGGTAGGGATGAGGTACCTGCAGGCCGGGCAGGTCGATCACCTGCGTGCCGTAAAGAAGAAGGTCGAGGTCCAGCGCGCGCGGCCCCCAGTGCACCGCCGGATCGCGCACGCGGCCAAATCCCCGCTCCAGCGCCAGCATGGCCTGCAGCAACTCATCGGCCGCCAAGGTGGTTTCGACCGCAGCCACGGCATTGACGAACGGCGGCTGGTCTTCATTGCCCCAGGCCGGGGTTGCATAGAGCCGCGAGGCCTGTCGCAGGCGCGTTCCCGGCAGGCCGTCCAGCGCGGCAATCGCCGCGCCCACGGTCGCGGCCGCGTCGCCAAGGTTGGCGCCGAGGCCGATCCAGGCGAGGGTCATCGCTTACTCGCCCGCCGCCGCAGCACCGGGACGTCGACGGCGACGGCGGCGCTTGCGCGGTGCCCCGCTCTCGTCATCGCCGTCTTCACTGTGCATCGCGTCCAGCGACGACTCCAGCTCGCGACCGGACTGCGCCTGTGCTTCGCGCCAGAACTCGACATCCACTGCATGCTCGGACGAAGCGACCTGGCGCAGGCTGAGGAAATCGAACGCGGCGCGGAAGCGCGGGTGGGTCAGGGTACGGAATACGCGCTTGCGCTGGCGCGAGCTGAAGCGCGACTGCAGCAGCCAGATCTCCTGCATCGGCAGCGAGAAGCGGCGCGGCAGCGCGATGGTGCTGAGCTGCTGCACGGTGACCCGGTCGGCGGCGCGGCGCTGCGCCTCTTCCGGTGCCACTCCCTGCTTGAGCAGGGTCGCCTGTGCGCGGCAGAACGCCGGCCACAGCAGCAATGCGAACAGGAACGCCGGCGAGACCGGCTCGTCGTTGGCCACGCGAGCATCGGTGTTGGCCAGGCCCTCGACCAGCATGCGGCGCAGCGCGCCGGTGCGGTTGGACTTCAGCGCCTTGGCGCTCTCCGGGAACAGCACGTCGAGCAGGCCGTAACGCTCAAGGCCTTCGAAGCTGGCCACGCCGTGCCCGGACAGGAACAGCTTGAGCACTTCCTCGAACAGGCGCGCCGGCGCGGCTTCGTTGAGCAGGCCGGCCAGGTGCGGGATGGGCGCGGCGGTACCCTCTTCGATCTGGAAGCCGAGCTTGGCCGCCAGGCGCACCGCACGCAGCATGCGCACCGGGTCTTCCCGATAACGCTGCTCGGGATCGCCGATCAGTTTCATCAGGCGCGCCTGGACGTCTTCGAAGCCGCCGGTGTAGTCGCGCACCGAGAAGTCCTCGATGGCGTAGTACAGGGCGTTGCAGGTGAAGTCTCGGCGGACCGCGTCGTCTTCGATGGTGCCGTACACGTTGTCGCGCACGAGCATGCCGTTTTCCATCTCGCGGTCGCCGCTGCCGTCATCGCTGTTGGCACGGAAGGTGGCAACTTCGATGATTTCGCGGCCGAACACAACGTGGGCGAGGCGGAACCGACGACCGATCAGGCGGCAGTTGCGGAACAGCTGCTTGACCTGTTCGGGCGTGGCATCGGTGGCCACGTCGAAATCCTTGGGTTGGCCATTGACCAGCAGGTCGCGCACCGCGCCGCCGACAAGGTAGGCGCCGAAGCCGGCATCGCGCAGGCGATAAAGCACGCGCAGGGCGTTCGGGCTGATGTCCTTGCGGGAGATCGTGTGCTGGTCGCGCGGGATGACGCGCAGGCTGAACGGTGATGTAGCAGGGGAAATGATGTTGGCGCTTCCGGTTGAAGTTTCGGGATTGCCCAATGGCATCGAGGTGCATATACTAGCGCTCCTGCCTCGGCAGCGACACAGTTACGCTCCCTTCGTCTAGTGGTTAGGACGTGGCCCTCTCAAGGCTAAAACAGGGGTTCGAGTCCCCTAGGGAGCGCCAGTCGCCGCAGCAGGAACCGAAAAAGCCCGCCTTGTGCGGGCTTTTCTGTTTTCCGGGGTTTGCAATGGCATCGATCGGCTTGGTCGCTTTGGCGCCTGCCTGCAATCGGCTTGAGCCGGTGGGGTCACCCAGGGCAGGACACGCCGTGAACCCATCCATGGGGGC
>NZ_KV791420.1:3370-11269 GCF_001807895.1 Stenotrophomonas sp. HMSC10F07 | reverse complement strand
TGAACCCATCCATGGGGGCTCGATGGCGCCATCCTTGGCGCCAACGGTCCTGCCCTGGGTGACCCCACCGACTCTGGACGGTTTCCCGCGAGCTGCGGCAACAACCGACCAGCACTTCGCCGCATCCGCACGCACCATGAAACTGTCAGGAGGGGGCGGGCCGCCCTCTCCAGGACCGTTGGCGCCATGGATGGCGCCATCGAGCACCATGGATGGGCTTTTGCGTGTCCTGGAGAGGGCGGCCTGCCCCCTCACACTCTGGACAGGCAGGCGCCAACGGAATGCAACCGAAGCCAGTCGCCGTCAGCCTTCCATCTGCTCCAGCTCCTTGCCCTTGGTCTCGCGCACGTAGCGGACCACGAAGACGATCGAGAGGATCGCCGCGACGGCATAGATGCCATAGGCGCCGGCCAGGCCGATGCCGGCCAGCAGCATCGGGAACGTCACGGTGATCGCGAAGTTCGAGGTCCATTGCGCCGCACCCGCCACCGCCAGCGCCGGGCCGCGGATCTGGTTGGGGAACATCTCGCCCAGCATCACCCACATCACCGGGCCCCAGGACATGTTGAAGAACACCACGTAGACGTTGGCTGCCACCAGCGCCAGCCGCCCCATGCCATCGGACAGCTGCAGGCGCCCATCGACGAGGCTGCCGCTGGCAAACGCCACCACCATCAGCACCAGCGCCACCGACATGCCGACCGAACCGATCCACAGCAGCGGCCTGCGCCCGATGCGGTCGATCAGCAGTACCGTCAGCAGGCAGGCACCGATGCTCAGCGCGCCGGACAACACGTTGATCAGCAGCGCGTCGCTTTCCGAGAAACCCACCGCCTGCCACAGCACCGCGCCGTAGTAGAACACCACGTTGATGCCGACCAGCTGCTGGAACATGGCCAGGCCGATACCCACCCAGAGGATCGGGCGCAGCTTGCCGGTGGCCTTGTTGCGCAGGTCGCCGAAGCGCGGCTTGTGCTGGTCCTGGGCCAGGCTCGCCTCGATCTCGGCCTGCTTGGCGGTGGCCGCGGCATCGCCGTACAGCCGCGCCAGCACCGCCCTCGCCTGCCCCTGGCGCCCCTTCAAGACCAGGAAACGGGGGCTTTCCGGGATCACCAGCAACAACAGGAGGAACAGCCCCGAGGGCAGCACCTGCATCCAGAACATCCAGCGCCAGGCCTCATGGCCCAGCCACAGGGGCTCGGTCGAGGCGCCGGCGGCACGCGCCAGCAGGTAATTGCTGAGGAAGGCCGCAAACAAGCCGCAGATGATCGCCATCTGCTGCACCGTGGCCAGCCGGCCGCGGTAACGCGCCGAGGCGACTTCGGCGATGTAGGCCGGTGACATCACGCTGGCCGCGCCCACCGCGAAACCGCCCAGCACGCGGGCGGCGATGAACAGCCAGGACGCGTGGGCCGCGCCGGCACCGAGCGCCGAGACAAGGAACATCAGCGCTGACACGATCAGGACACCGCGGCGCCCCAGGCGATCACCCAGCCACCCGGCCAGGAAGGCGCCGATCGCGCAGCCCAGCAGCATCGAGGCGACTTCGAAACCGAGCGCCGCCTCACTGGAGTTGAAGGCCTGGCGGAGGCCATCGACCGTGCCATTGATGACACCACTGTCGAAACCGAACAGGAATCCACCAAGGGTGGCCACGCAGCTGATCAGGACGATGAATGCAGTGTTCTCACCGCCATGGGGCGCGGTGCTGGGCTGTGTTTGGGACATGGACGATCCTGCTGGGAAGGGAGTCCGGCCACGGTGGGCGACCGAGTGCCCCGCAGCGTCGCACAGCCCCCGCCGTGCCGCCAATGACTCCCACGGTCGCGCCTGCCAGACGCCCGTTTTCCGCCCCGCGCCGACACCGGGGGCCAACCTGTTCTAGAATTGGCGGGTTCAGGAATCGATCCACCCCCAAGCCCATGCCCTTTGTCGTCACCGAAAACTGCATCAAGTGCAAACACACCGATTGCGTGGAAGTGTGCCCCGTGGATTGCTTCCACGAAGGCCCGAACTTCCTGGTGATCGACCCGGATGAGTGCATCGACTGCACTCTTTGCGAGCCGGAGTGCCCGGTCAATGCGATCTTCCCGGAGGACGATGTTCCTGCCGGACAGGAAGGCTTCGTTGCCCTCAACGCCGAGCTGGCGAAGGAATGGCCGGTGCTGACCGTGCGCAAGGACCCGCCCGCCGACGCCGGCGAATGGGATGGCAAGCCGGACAAGCTGAAGCTGCTGGAGCGCTGAGAAGCGCCCACGGCGGTAACGAAAAGGGCGCCCATGGGCGCCCTTTTCTGTTCTTCGGCAGACCCCAACCGTGCGCTCCGGCAGGTGCCAACCGCGCAACCTGGTAGGTGCCAACCTTGGTTGGCACAAAAGCGCCGACCAAGGTCGGCCGCTACCAGAGCGGGTGCGGACCAAGGCCCGCAGCCATCCGACCAGCCCTTACTGGGCGAGCTTCGCCTTCAGCGCGGCGATCAGCTTCACCGGCGCTTCGGCGGTGGCCGGCAGGCCACGCGGGTCAACCGCGGAGATGTAGGCGCCGGCATCGACGGCCACTACGCGGACCAGGAAGTTGCTGCCCTCGTAGGCCACGTCGTACGAACCCAGCAACTGCGCGCGGCTGGCAATGGTCACGCCCTCCACGCCTTCCAGTGCGGTACCGACCTTGGCGAAGGCTTCATCCTTGCCACCGGCAATGGTGAAACCGGTGCTGCCGGCTGCTGGAGCCGCAGCAACCGGCGCCGCCGGCTTGGTGGCCGAGGCCAACGTCGGCACCTTGTTGTCGGTGGTGGCATTGGGCAGGTTCAGGTCCGGCGGCACTTCCAGCGGACGCATTTCCGGGGCCAGGGCGTAGTCGCCCTTGGCGCCGCGCTTGAAGCAGCCGGTGGTGCCGGCAGCGACCGCCACGGCAAGCAGGGCATAGGACAGCACGCGGACGGTGGAAACGGATTGACGCATGTGAATCTCCTGGGTCAGACCAAGACGGAAGGTCAGTGGCTGGAAAGGGCTTCGAGGGCGGCGATGTCGCCGGCAAGATGGTCGGCAGCCGGATGATGCGCTGCCGACAACGGCAGCAGTGGCAGGCGCAGGTCGTGACCGATGCCGATGCGGCGCAGCAGCGCCTTGACCGGGATCGGGTTCGGTTCGACGCCGCAGAAATCATGGAAGGGATGCAGGCGCGCATCCCACGACGCGGTGGCTTCGTGGTCGTGTGCGGCGGCCAGCTCGCACATCCGGCGGTAGGCACCGGGAAGCACGTTGGAACCCACTGAGATCAGGCCGTCGATACCGGCCTGGATCGAACGCGCGGCCGTACCGTCGTCACCGCTGAGCACGGCGAACTGTGGGCTGCGCAGGGCGAGCAGCGCCTGCACCCGGCCGGTGTCACCCACCGCCTCCTTGATGCCGACGATGTTGGGGTGGCTGGCCAGCTCGGCCACGGTCTCAGGCTGCATGTCGCAACCGGTACGGCCGGGCACGTTGTACAGCACGACCGGCAGCCCGCCCTGGTCGGCCACCGCACGGTAGTGCGCGATCAGACCGGCCTGGGTGGGGCGCACGTACGGCGGCGTGACCACCAGCGCGTGGCTGGCGCCGAGGGCGGCGGCACGACGGGTCTGTTCGATGGTCTTGGCAGTGCCCGAAAGGCCGGTACCGGCCAGGACCGGAATGCGGCCGCCGATGCGCTCGACCGCGCTGGCCAGCAGCAGGTCGTACTCAGCGTCGGTGAGCGTTGCCGCTTCGCCGGTAGAGCCGGCTACGACAACGCCATGGACGCCACCTTCCAGTTGCAGGTGCAGCAGGCGCTGCCAACCGTCGGGATCGAGGGCGCCGTCGGCCCGGAACGGGGTCGCCAGCGCGGTGATGAGGCCGGAAAGGGACAAGGACGTGCTGCTCTTGGCTGGGAAGGGAAAACGCCCGCCACGAAAGGCCGGGGGCGACTTGAATGTTACTTGCGGCGCGAAAGCACGGGCAAGTATGCTGGACACCGGTGGATCCCCGCCTCTGGCGGGCATTCAGACTAACGCATGCATTACCCGGAATCGCCTTGACCGACACCACCCCGCGCCCCGCGCCGAGCGAAAACCACCTCCTGATCAACGCCTATACGACGCATCCGGAGTCCCCCCTGCTGTCCGTCACCCGCCGCATCGCCGACAGCGGCTGCAATCTGGTGGATGCACGCCTGGCCACGGTCGGCCGCGATGTCTCGGTTACCGCCCTGGCCACCGGCTCCTGGGACTCGGTGGCCAAGCTCGAGGCGATGCTGACCCGGCTGGAGCGCGAGGAAGGCCTGAAGCTGGTCTGGTACCGCACCGCCGCCAAGCAGGCGCAGTCCAACCTGCTGCCGTACATCGTCGAAGTGATCGCCGCCGACAAGCCGGGCATCCTGTTCCAGCTGGCCGATTTCTTCGACCGCCAGGGCATCACCATCGAGAACCTGCAGAGCACGCGCTACCGCGCCATGCAGACCGGTGCGGAGATGTTCAGCGCACAGGTCACCATCGGCGTGCCGGCCAACATGCACATCGCCGCGCTGCGCGACGATTTCCTCGAGTTCTGCGACCACCTGAACCTGGACGCGATCATGGACCCGATGAAATTCTGATCGGAAGTGCGGATTCTTCGCGCGCCTCTCACGGGCGCGTGGCGTTTCATGCAATTGTCGTAGAAAGAACCCAGGCTCGACAGAAGGACCTCATGAACAACGGCGACACCCTGGACAGCACCACCCTCTCCCTGCCACTGGCACTGTCCGGCGGCGACCAGGCCACCCTCGGCGACTACGCAGGCCAATGGCTGGTGCTGTATTTCTATCCCAAGGACAGCACCCCGGGTTGCACCACCGAAGGCATCGACTTCAACGCGCTGCTGCCGAAGTTCAGGAAAGCCGGCGCCGTCGTGCTGGGCGTCTCGCGCGACTCGGTGAAGTCGCACGACAACTTCTGTGCCAGGCAGGGCTTCAATTTCCCGCTGGTCAGCGACGGCGACGAAGCGCTGTGCACCGCCTTCGACGTGATCAGGATGAAGAACATGTACGGCAAGCAGGTACGCGGCATCGAACGCAGCACTTTCCTGATTTCCCCCGACAGCCGCATCGTGCAGTCCTGGCGCAAGGTCAAGGTCGCCGGCCATGCCGATGCCGTTCTCGCCGAACTGAAGGCCTCCCAGTCCAAGTGAGTCCCACTGCCTACTGTGTCTGCCATCACCCTGCCCTGCAGCAGGCCGTGGTGGTTTTTCCCTGTCCGTAACCAGGAATCGACGATGACCCGAGGCAAGCGCATCTACGTGCTGGATACCAACGTGCTGATGCACGATCCCACCGCGCTGTTCAAATTCGAGGAGCACGACGTCTACCTGCCCATGCAGGTGATCGAAGAGCTGGACAACGGCAAGAAGGGCACCTCCGAGGCGAGCCGCAACGCCCGCCAGGTGAGCCGCTTCCTCAACGAGCTGGTGCAGGCCTCCGGGCTGGACAACCTGGCCGACGGCATTCCGCTGCAGCGGCCCAATGGCCTGCAGCTGCGCGGCAAGCAGAGCGCCGGCAAGCTGCGCTTCCAGACCAGTCATTTCGATGCTGGCAAGAGCTTCGGCAAGGTGATCCCGGACAACGCCATCCTCGGCGCGATCCTGGCCCTGAAGGAAGAAACCCCCGACCTGCCGGTGGTGTTCGTCTCCAAGGACATCAACCTGCGGATCAAGGCCGCCATCGCCGGTATCGTGTCCGAGGACTACGAGAACGACCGCGCGCTGGACGATTTCAGCCTGCTCTACACCGGCGCTACCGAGCTGCCGGAAGACTTCTGGAAACGCCACGGCGACGACCTGCGCAGCTGGAGCGACAAGGGCCGCTCGCATTACGAAATCCAGGCACAGGACGGCGAGGAGTGGTATCCGAACCAGTACGTCTACCTGCCAGGCGAGGATGAAGTCGAGCTGCGCGTCAGCCGCGTCGTCGGCGATGGCAAGGTGGTGCTGTCGCTGGTCGATGATTTCCGCCACGGCAGCCACGCCGTGTGGGGCATCAGCGCACGCAACCGCGAGCAGAACTTCGCCCTCAACGCACTGATGGACCCGGAGATCGACTTTGTCACGCTGCTGGGCACCGCCGGCACCGGCAAGACCCTGCTGGCACTGGCCGCCGGCCTGGCGCAGACGATGGACCAGCAGCGCTACCGCGAGATCATCATGACCCGCGCCACGGTCAGCGTGGGCGAGGACATCGGCTTCCTGCCCGGTACCGAGGAAGAGAAGATGACGCCGTGGATGGGCGCGTTGACCGACAACCTGGAAGTGCTCACGCACAACCAGGAAGGCGGCACCTGGGGCCGCCAGGCCACCAACGACCTGCTGGCCAGCCGCATCAAGATCCGCTCGATGAACTTCATGCGCGGCCGCACCTTCCTGTCACGCTACCTGATCCTGGACGAGGCGCAGAACCTCACCCCCAAGCAGATGAAGACGCTGATCACCCGCGCTGGCCCCGGCACCAAGATCGTCTGCCTGGGCAACGTCGAGCAGATCGACACCCCGTACCTGACCGAGACCACTTCGGGCCTGACCTACGCGGTGGACCGCTTCAAGAACTGGCCGCATAGTGCGCACATCACCCTGCGCCGTGGCGAGCGTTCGCGCCTGGCCGATTACGCTTCGGAGGTGTTGTGAACCGCTGCACGCGCCTGTTGCTGCCCACGGCTGCGATCACCCTCGCCGTCGTGCTCGGTGCCTGTACGACCACGCGCGGCCCGGCCAGCGTGCCCACCGCCGAGCGCACCGGCCAGTCCTGGGTGGTCACCCGCCCGATCATCGCCGCGCAGGTGCTCGACACCTGCTCGCGCCCCAGCCCCGGCCGCGAGGCCGGGCGGGTGTCGGGTTACTGGGCGCCCAGCCGGCAGCAGGTCGACCAGCTGGAGGCGAAGCTGTCGTCGCTGGAAGCGCAGGTCCCGAAGGTGCTGGACTTCGACCGCCAGTACGTCGGCATCGAAAGCGCCGGCAAGCGGCTGATCTACATCAACGCCTTCCACCTGCCCGACGACAGCGGCGTCAATCCGGCCCGTGAAGCGATCCGCGTCTGCGATGGCGGCGCACAGTTCTGGGGCGCCGTGTTCGACCCGGCCAGCAACACCTTCAGCGAGCTGCAGTTCAACGGCGGCTTCGGCGGGCCCTGAGGGGCCTCGCCGATGGGAATACGCCTGCCCACCTGGGTCTGGATCGGCGCGGTCGCACTCTCGTGCGTGGCCGGCATGGTCAACGTGGTCGGCTTCCTCGGTTTCGAGCACCAGGCGGTCAGCCACATGACCGGCAGTACCAGCCAGCTCGGCATGGCACTGGCCCAGGGTGACTGGCGCGCGGTCGGCCACCTGTGGGGCCTGCTGATCGCGTTCTCGCTGGGCGCGATGCTCAGCGGCCTGCTGATCCAGGACAGCACGCTGCAGCTGGGCCGGCGCTACGGCGTGGCACTGGCGCTGGAATCGGCTCTTTTGCTGGTGGCCATTCCGCTGTTTGAAGAGCACCAGATCTGGGGTGCACTGGCCGCCGCCATGGCCTGCGGCCTGCAGAATGCAATGGCTACCACCTTCAGCGGCGCGGTGGTGCGCACCACCCATCTCAGCGGCATGTTCACCGATCTCGGCATCGGCCTGGGCCACCTGCTGCGCGGGCTGCCGTTGCAGGTGCGACGACTGACCCTCAGCGGCCTGATCATCAGTGGCTTCCTTGCCGGCGGCGTGATCGGCGCCTGGCTGTTCGCGCGCTGGCAGTACGACGCCCTGCTTGCTCCCGCCCTGCTCACCGGCCTGACCGGCCTGGGTTATGTGGTGTACCAGCAGTGGGCGCGCTGGCGGCATTGAGGGCCGCACTCTGGGGGTCAGATCCCTTTTCCTGCGGAAAAGGGATC
>NZ_KV791420.1:1143-3350 GCF_001807895.1 Stenotrophomonas sp. HMSC10F07 | reverse complement strand
ATCCCTTTTCCTGCGGAAAAGGGATCTGACCCCGCCTGACGGATCAAAGGCATCCACGCATGGCGTGGATCTACCTTCCCCTGCCGGACCACGGCACAATCGCTGGATGAGCCCGACCACTCCCGTATCTGCCCTCACCATCGCCGGCTCCGACTCCGGCGGTGGCGCAGGCATCCAGGCCGACCTGAAGGCCTTTGCAGCACATCGCGTGCACGGACTCTCCGCGATCGCCGCACTGACCGCACAGAACACCCGTGGCGTCATCGCCGTGCACGTGCCGCCGATCGATTTCCTGCGTGCACAACTGGATGCCTGCTTCGATGACTTCGACATCCATGCGGTGAAGCTGGGCATGCTGGCCAACACCGAGGTGATCAATGCCGTCGCCGATGCGTTGGAGCGCCATCGCCCGCCACACGTAGTGCTGGACCCCGTGATGGTCGCCACCAGCGGCGCGCGCCTGCTGGAAGACAACGCTCTGCAGGCAATGCGTGAGCGGCTGATCCCGCTGGCCACGCTGATCACCCCGAACACGCCGGAAGCGGAGCTGCTGGCCGGATGGAAGATCGGGAACGGCGATGACGCCGAACAGGTAGCCTCCGCCCTGCTCGACCTGGGCGCCGGTGCGGTGCTGCTGAAAGGTGGCCACCTGCAGGAAGGCAACCGCGTGATCGACCGCTACTTCGACGGCGTGAGCAGCGAAGAATTCATCCACGCCCGCCTGCCGCTGGATGCGCACGGCACTGGCTGCACGCTGGCCTCGGCCATCGCCGCGCAGCTGTGCAACGGCCTGAGCCTGGCCAACGCCTGCGAAGCCGGCATCGACTACGTTGCGCGCGGCCTGCAGCAGGGCTATGCCCCCGGCCGCAGCGAGGTGCTGGTGCTCGACCACTTCGGCGCTGCACCGCACGCATGAACCTGACGCCGGCCCTCCTTCCAGTGCAGTGCAACGACGGGCATCGCTACGAAGTGATGGCCTGCATGCCCGCACAGGCCATCGCCCGCTTGTTGTGGCTGCCAGCGCTGGGTGTGGCCGCGCGCCACTACCTGCCGCTGGCACAGGCGCTGGCAGCGAAGGGCGTTGCGGTCTACCTGCATGAGTGGCGCGGCAACGGCAGCAGCTCACTACGCCCGTCGCGCGCGCACGACTGGGGCTATCGGGAGGTACTCGAGCAGGATCTGCCGGCCAGCCAAGCGGTCATGGCGGCCGCCGACGAGGAAGCAGGCCCCCTGCCCTGGATCATCGGTGGCCACAGCCTGGGCGGGCAGCTGGCCTGCGTGCATGCCGGCCGCAACCCTCTGCATTTCCACCACTTGTGGTTGGCGGCCAGCGGCTCACCGTTCTGGCGTGGATTCCCGCCACCGCGCGGCTGGCTGCTGCCACTGGTTTACCGTTTCCTGCCGTGGATCGCGCAGCGCCAGGGCGTGCTGCATGGCCGTCGTCTCGGCTTCGGTGGCACCGAAGCACGCGGACTGATCGCCGACTGGGCGCGCGTCGGCCTGAACAACCACTACGCCGCCGCGGGCATGGGTGAAGACCTCGACGCACAGATGGCGCGCGTGCACGGCAGCGCCCAGGCCGTGCTGATGGAACACGACTGGTTGGCCCCGACCGGGTCGATGCAGGCGTTGCTGGCAAAGCTGCCGAATGTGGACGCGAAGCTGCGCGTGCTGTCCGCGCAGGAACTGGGCACGCGCGCCGATCACTTCGCCTGGCTGAAGGCACCGGATGCCGTGGCGGACAGCTTTTTCATTCAGTTGGATGAAAATTTTCACAAAACTGTTGACGGTGTGCGCCGACATCCGCATAATTCCGCTCCTGTCGCAGGGCGCCCGTAGCTCAGTTGGATAGAGTACCTGGCTACGAACCAGGCGGTCGGGAGTTCGAATCTCTCCGGGCGCACCACTCGACAGGTTTTCAGCATCCGCCGCTGAAAATGCAGTAAAATTAGGCAGTAAGTTGATTGTGTACCGCGCGCCCGTAGCTCAGTTGGATAGAGTACCTGGCTACGAACCAGGCGGTCGGGAGTTCGAATCTCTCCGGGCGCACCATTACACCGAAACAGCAGGCCTCGGCCTGCTGTTTTTTTATGCGTGTTTTTCGGCAGGGCTGCGCCCTGCACCTGCAGAAGCTTCAAGCCAAGGCAACGGCAACAGCAAAAGCTGGCATTCTGTGGGTTGGCGGGGCGGTGTCGGAGTGCGGGGAC
>NZ_KV791420.1:0-143 GCF_001807895.1 Stenotrophomonas sp. HMSC10F07 | reverse complement strand
CGGTCGGGAGTTCGAATCTCTCCGGGCGCACCATACACAGTCGACACAACAAGTTTATGTAATTGGCGCCCGTAGCTCAGTTGGATAGAGTACCTGGCTACGAACCAGGCGGTCGGGAGTTCGAATCTCTCCGGGCGCACCAT
>NZ_KV791419.1:0-12413 GCF_001807895.1 Stenotrophomonas sp. HMSC10F07 | reverse complement strand
CCGCCATCCCACGGATAGCCCGCTGTTGCTGTTGCTTCGGCTGTTGCTGTTGCTGTTGCTCTGGCTTCGGCAGGTGCAGGGCTGCAAGCCCTGCCGAACACCCTCTACTTTGCCTGCTCGCAGAACTTCTGCCGGTACTCGAGCGCCTTCGGCATCAGTGCCTGCAGGTTCTGGATGCGGGTGCCCGGATTCGGGTGGGTGGAAGCGAACTCCGGCGGCGCCTGGCCGCCACTGGCCTGGCCCATGCGCTGCCACAGCGGCACCGCCTCGCGGGGATCGAAGCACGCCGCCGCGGCCAGCATCAGCCCCACTTCATCGGCCTGCGTCTCGTGGCTGCGCGCATAGGGCAGCAGATAGCCGTAGCCCATCGCCGACATCATCATCTGTTGCTGCTGCGCATCCATGCCGCTGGCGGCACCGGCCATCTGCCCGATCTGGGTCAGCTTCTGCTGCGCCATCCGCTGCGCACCATGGCGCAACAGCGCGTGGGCGATCTCATGGCCCATCACCACCGCCATCGCATCACGCGTACGCGCCACCGGCACCAGGCCGGTGTAGACCGCCATCTTGCCGCCCGGCAGGCAGAACGCATTGGCCTGCCCGGACGGGATCACGTTCACTTCCCACTGGAAATCCCGCGCGAAATGCGCCGGCTGCACGCCGTGCTCCTGTGCCAGCGCGGTCTCCACCACGTCCACCTTGGCGATCAGGCGCTGCGCGATGTCGCGCACATCGCGCGCGATCGGCGCATTCGGATCCATCGGCCGTTCCTGCGAGAGGATCTGCTGGTAGGCCTGCAGACCGAGCGCGGTCTCCTGGCGCGCATCCAGGCTGCTGTCGATCATCACCTTCTCGCCGGTGTAGGGATCGACGGTGCGATTGGAGAACCAGTAGAACACCGCGTAGCCCGCCGCCAGCAGCAGCACCCACCAGCGGATGTTGCCGAACAGGCCGCGTCGCTGCGGACCTTGGGGCGAGCGGGAAAAGGGATCGTTGCGCATCGGTGGTCTTCCAGCAGACCCCGCCGGCTGGCGGGCACGGCGCAATCTTAGTGCGCGGACGCCAGCAGCGGGTGAAGCCCGATGCCGCTCAGATGCCGCGCACCAGGCGGAAGCCGATGCGCGCATTGGTGGTGTCCGAATCCTGCGATTGACGCCAGGCCGCACGGGTCTGCTCGGGCGCATTGGCCCAGTTACCGCCCCGGATCACCCGCGACCGGCAGCCCGGGTTGAACCAGGCGACACCATCGGACGGCGCACGCCGGTAGCTGGCGTGCCAGCAGTCGGCCACCCATTCGCTCAGATTCCCGGCCATGTCGTGCAGGCCGAAAGCATTGGCCTGGAAACTGGCCACCGGCGCCGGTCCCCACCAGCCATCGCCATAGCCGATGAATGCGTTGTGCCAGTGCCGACCCGAAGGCGAGACGTCCTTGCTGCCGGTGAAATTGCCGCTGCCCGGCGGCGGCGTACCAGCGTCTCCCCAGGGGTAGCGGCCACTGCTCCCGGCGCGCAGCGCATATTCGAATTCGGCCTCGCTCGGCAGCCGGTAGCTGCGTCCTGTCTGCTCGGACAGCCATGCCGCGTAGTTCTCGGCATCCCGCACGCTGACATGCATCACCGGCGAGTTACCCAGTGCACGCGCGCCATCGTAATCCGAACGCCAGTCAACGCCGCTGCGGCGGATGAAATTGCCGCTGCGCTCGTCATAGACCACCGAGTGGCCGCGCCGGGTTGCACGTGGTCGTGCATTGGTCGACTTCACATAGCGCTCGAAATCGCCGACGGTAACCTCAGTGATCGCCATCGCGAAGCCGCGGTCAAAGCGCACGTAGTGGGAGGGGCGCTCGGCGTCGGTGGAGCCGGGCTCGGCATCACCCGCGCCCATCTGGAAGCCGCCATGCGGCACCACCACCATCTGCGGACCGCGCCCACCATCACGCATCGCGTCGCTGAACACCTGGCCCGGACGGAAGCTGCCGTAGTGGGTGGCCAGATCGATGCGTTCGCGCAGCTGGGCCACCACCGCATCCCCCGGCAAGGCGATGCGCAGGGCCTCGGCCAGCTTTTCGCGCGCCGGCTTCAGCCCCTGCGGCGTGGCCAGCTCGCGCAGGCCCTCATCACGCAGCTGCAGCAGCGCGGCGGCGCGGATCTGCTCGATGCGCTCGAAGGCATCGGCAATGGTCGGTGACGAGTCACGGACCTTGCTGGCTTCGGCCAGCCAGGTGCCCGCACTGACAAAGTCGCGTACGCGCGCGGCGTCCTCGGCCCGGCGGATCAGGCCACTTTCGGCCGCCGCCAGGCCCTGCCGCGCCCGGCTGTTGTGTTCGTCCAGAGCCAGCGCTTCACGGAAGTTGCCGATCGCACCGTCACCGTCCTCGCCGATCCGCCCCGATCGCAGGTCTTCCTCGCCGGCACGGTTATAGGCCACCACGCGCTGGGCGAGCTCCACCCGGCCCTGCAGCGCGCGCACCTTCTCATCCTTCGGCGCCAGGGTCAGCAGTACCAGTGCCTGGCGACTCGCCTCGGCCAGCGCCTCGCGCTGCCGTAGTGGCCGAACCAGCAGAGCATCGGCCTGCTGCTGCAGGCGCTGGCGAGCACGCTGCAGGCCGCTGCGGGCCAGGCGGTCATCCGGATCTTCCTCCTGCACCGCCAGCCACAGCGGAACCGCCGCGTCGGCGTCCTCGTACAGGTGCCCTTCGCTGAACGCCTTTTCGGCTGCGCGGCGCAGCTGGGCGACGCTGCGGCCCTGCCGGTCGACCCGTGGCGGTGTCCACCGCTGCACGTCCTCGGTGGCATCCTCACCGGCAATGGTGACGCTACCCTGCCCCGCCCCCGGTGTCGGCTCCGCCAGTGAACCTTCCTGCGGCCGCGCGTCTTCGCCAGCAGCCGGCCCCGGCTCCGGTGTTGCCGAGGGCGACGGCGTGCAACCGGCCAAGGCCACGGCCAGAGCGGTGCACAGCACGGACGACAGCGGAAAACGCAAGCAGGATCTCCTTCGGCACGGACGCGGACCGACGTTAGGCTATTCTCCCCTGCCTGAGCAAACCCGAGTAGTAGGCCCTGACCCGTGGCAACCTGGATCACCACCCCCGCCGAGCTGGATGCGTACTTCCAGCAGCGTCCGGCCCGCATCGGCCTGGACACCGAATTCATCCGTGAACGCACGTTCTGGCCGCAGTTGGCTCTGGTGCAGATGGCGGTCGGGCAGGACATCCTGCTGATCGATCCGCTGATTCCCGGTATGGCCGAGGCACTGGCGCCGTGGCTGGCCGATGAGTCGATCACCAAGGTGATGCACAGCGCCAGCGAAGACCTAGTTGCCTTCAAGTGGACCTGCGGCGTGTTGCCGCGACCGCTGTTCGACACACAGATCGGCGCCTCGCTGGCCGGCATTGGTGGCGGCATGGGCTACCAGAAGCTGGTCGCGGAAATCACCGGCGTGGCGCTGGCCAAGGGCGAAACCCGCTCGGACTGGATGCGCCGTCCGCTCTCGGAGTCGCAACTGCAATACGCCGCCGACGACGTCGAGCACCTGTTCGCGCTGCATGACGCCATTGATGCCAAGTTGCAGGCGCTGGGCCGCCAGCAGTGGCTGCACGACGACGGCGAGCGCCTGCTGGCCAGCGTCGCCAATGACGAGGACCGCTGGCCGCATCTGGCGATGCGCTCAGCGCAGTTTCTCGATGCTCCCGCGCAGCGCCGCCTGCTGCGCCTGCTGCGCTGGCGTGATGTGCAGGCACGCAGCAGCGACCGCCCGCGCAGCTGGATCCTGGACAACGAACTGGCCGCCACGCTGGCACGCACGCCACCGGCCGATGCCGCCGCGCTGGCCACGCTGTTTGAACAGTTCCCGAAGGCACCGCGCAAGCTCGCCGGCGCGGTGTGGCAGGCGCTGGACACGCCGCTGGCCGATGAGGCCGAGGCACCGCTGGCACTGCCCGCCAACGACACCAACAAGCAGGCACTGAAGAGGCTGCAGGATGCCGTTGCCGAGCGCAGCCGCGAGCTGGGTCTGCCGGATGGCGTGCTGGCCTCGCGCAAGCATCTGGAAAGCTACCTGGAGCGCCGCCAATGGCCCGCCGCACTGGCCGGCTGGCGCCAGCAGGAACTGGAGTCGCGGCTGCAGGCGCTGCTGCCCGCACGTTGATGGCACAAGGCGCCGGACCACGCCGGCGCCGTGCACCTCAAGCCTGCAGGGGCCGTGCTAGGGTTTGGCGGTACTGACAAGGAGACGTCGATGCAGACCCTCAAGATCGCGACCGCCTGCGCACTGCTGCTAACCACGTTGGGCCTGGCATGCTCCGGGCAGGCCGCACCGCTTTCCTATGCACAGGAAAAGGAGAACACAGCCAAGCTGGTGGACATCATTGACGGTGCCACCCGCGACGGTCTGGTTGCCGTGCTGGTGCCGGCCCCATATGTCGTGCACAACGGCGGGCCAGGCGTCGGCTCTCCGGTCCCCGGCTTTCATCTGGGCAACCGCTCGACCGACCTACCCGGGTTCTCGACGCGGGTGTCCTTCCAGCACAAGGATATTCCCTCCCAGGGCTATGTGCAGCTGTTCAACACCAACGAACTGGAAACCGGCCCGCAGAGGACGGTGTTGATGGACGTGTTCGAGGTGCATCTGATTCCGCCAGGCACCTATCTGCTGAACGGTGCGGAGAACTACCGCCTGAACACCCGCGTGGCCAAGCTGAAGCCGCTGGGGACCACGGACGAAGTATCGAAGGACATCGGCGCCACCCGCCTGGCCGACGTCGATTACCGTTTCTATTCCTGGAAGAAGGTCTGGGTACCACCCGGCGTCCTGACCGATCAGCACTCCCAGCAGGTCTGCATCTCGGTGCATGTGGCCTCCGGCAACTGCGTGGCATGGGGCACCCAGAACTACGAAACCTCGCGCCCGACCGAAGGCTACTGGGATGACAGGATCGTCCCTGAAGACATCCCTGCCGTACGCATCCAGGCGGTCATCACCAAGGCCCACGCGCCACTGGCCTTCACTGCCCGCGAAGGGCAGATCCTGCTCAGCCCCTTCATTGTTGCCGCCGACGGCGATATCGATTTCAACGCCAACGACTGCGCACCGGTCGACAAGCTGACAGGATGCGCTCTGCGCCGCTTCACGGTGCACTACCAACCCGCGCCGCTGGACGCTGCGCGCAAGCACATCGCAATCACCTCGCGCGGCCTCAACGGCAAGCAGCGCAAGGTACTGGAGCGGATGGAGGCGATGCAGCTGCAGGTGCTGGGCCCCAGTGCGCCGTCCGATGCAGCGCTGGGCAAGGGCGTCAGCGCCACGCCTTGAGCACGGCTGATGCCTGGCCAGCAACGAAAAACGGCGCTCGATGAGCGCCGTTTCCGGTACACGACGGGGTAAGGCTTACCAGTTCATGTTCAGCGAGACACCGACGGTGCGCGGTTCGTTGTAGACCGCAGCCATATAGTTCTCGATCACACCCTTGAGGTTCTTCTCGTTGGTGATGTTGCGCGCGAACAGCGCCACTTCGTAGGCACCGTAGTTGCCCGAGTAGCCGATCTTCAGGCCGCCTTCGAAATCACCCTTGGAGTTGAACTCCTTGCTGTCGTACAGCACGAAGCTGGTGTAGCCCTGCTTGTTCCAGTCGGTGGACACGAACATGGTGCCCGCGTCGCTGACCGGGAAGTCGTAACGGGCGGCCAGGTTGACGTTGTACTTCGGCGCGTTCGGCAGCGGGTTGCCGTCGATCTGCGCGAAGGTGTTGGCACCGACCTTGATGGTCGGGTCATTCACCGTGCACACCACCTGGCCGTTGAGGCCGCAGACCTGCGCGTAGACGCGCTTGTCCTTGATCTCGCTGTGCAGCAGGCTCAGGCCGGCGCTCAGGGTCAGGTTCGGGATCGGGCGCAGCTCCATGTCCGCTTCGAAACCATAGGCCTTGGCCTTGTCGGCGTTGAACAGCACGCCGTTGCCGTCCGAATCGTTGCCGTTGAGCTGGATGTCGTTGACGGTATAGGTGAACGCGGTGGCGTTCAAGCGCAGGCGGTTGTCCCACAGGCTGCTCTTCACGCCCGCTTCCCAGGACAGGATGGTCTCGGAATCGGCGGTGGTGAAGTCGGCATTGAACACCGCCGAACGACCCTGGATGGTCGGGCCACGGAAGCCACGCGCGACCTTGGCGTAGACGCTCACCTCCGGCGTGATCTGATACATCGCGCTCAGATCCCAGCTCGGGGTGGTGTCGGACATCTTGACGTCGGTGCGGCCCTTGTAGGTGACCACGCCGGCAGCAGTGTCAGCCGTCTTCAGCAGGCGGGTGTGCTTCTCGTCCCGGGTCTGGCGCAGGCCGGCCGTGACGGTGAACTTGTCGGTGAAGGCATAGCTCAGCTGGCCGAAACCGGCCCACGAGGTGTTCTTGTTGCGCAGGCGCACCCAGTTGTTCGGGTTGCGGGCCGCGCCCTGCAGGAACCAGGCGCGCTGGTAGAAGTCGGTGGTGTCGCTGCCGTTGAAGTAGAAGGCACCGGCCTGCCACTGCAGCGCGCTGTCGTCATGGCTGGCCAAGCGGAATTCCTGGGTCCACTGGTCCAGGTCGCGGATGCGGCCCATCGACTGGCCGTAGCCGTTCGGCACGCCGTTCACCGGGAAGTTCACCGCAGCGCCGCCGTCGGTGTCGCCACGGCTGTAGCCGGAGGTGGTTTCGTAGGCGGTGATCGAGGTGAAGTCGATCGCGCCGAAGTCGTAACGTGCCTTCACCGAGCCGCCGTAGGTCTTGTAGGCCTGCGGATTGTTGTCGGCTTCGTCGTAGGCGACCTGGTCGCGCGGCACGTCGGTCTTGTTCGAGCCCTTGGTCAGCGCACCGCGCAGGAACAGGGTCGAGGTGCCTTCGTAGTCACGGGCGTGGGCCGAGGCCAGGATCGAGAACTGGTCGCTCGGGGTCAGCAGCAGCTGCGCGCGTACGTTGCGGTCATCGAAGCCGCCCATCGCGTTCTTCTTCGGGCTGACCGTGCCGTCGGCACTCGGGCCCTTGTAGGTGTTGTCGACGTAGTCATCGCGGTGCTGGTACAGCGCCGACACGCGGAACGAGGCGATGTCATTGATCGGACCGCCGAAGCCGCCGTCGATCGACACGCTGTTGTAGGTCGCGTAGCTGGCGCTGACCCGGCCGGTGTAGTCCTGGGTCGGCTTCAGGGTGTCGAACTTGACGATGCCGGCGGTGGTGTTGCGGCCGAACAGCGAGCCCTGCGGGCCACGCAGCACTTCCACCTGGTCCACGTCATAGACCGGGTTGGACTTCAGCACCACGTGCTCCAGCACCACATCGTCCTGGATGATCGACACCGGCTGCGAGGCCCCCAGGTAGAAGTCGATATTGCCCAGGCCACGGATATAGAAGCGCGGGAAGATGCGGCCGGTGGTGGTTTCCGCATACAGGCTCGGCACGCGGCCGGACAGTGCCAGCAGGGTGTCGTCGCCGCCGGCGGTGAAGTCGCGCATGCGCTCGCCCTGTACCACCCCCACCGAGACCGGCACTTCCTGCAGGTTCTGCTCACGGTGTTCGGCGGTCACGGTGATCGTGTCCAGGCCGGTCGGGGTCGGCGCGCTGTCCTGCGCGGCGGCACCGAAGCTGCCGACCAGAGCCAGGCCGGCGCAGGCCAGGGCCAGCGGATGGCGGCGGAAGGAAACGAAGGAAGACGACATACCCGACAGGCGGCGGGAATCGGAATGGGAGGGCATGGAATGCTCTGAGGAGGCGTCCGTGCGGCCTGCGCGAGCCGGGCGGCAAAAAGGGGAAAACTGCGCAAGCGGCCATTATCCCCCAAATTGTTACGATTTCGTTGCGCGGCACCCGAACCCGGCGAAACAAGCGGTTTCGGCACAGTCCGCCGGCAGCGCCTGGGGTCAGATCCGTTTTCCAAGGGAAAACGGATCTGACCCCGAAGCTCCTGGCAGCCGGGTCAGCGCGACATCGACCCTCGCAAGTCGCCCGCATGCGCGCTGCGAAACCAACTCTCGCCTTTACTTCTACGGTGCCACGGCTTCGCGGGACGACTGCTCATTGCTGCCGCCCCCGGCATTGCCTTGCGCAACGCCTGGTCTCTGTCGAATTCGCCCTGCTGCGCCAAGCACTGGCCCGAATCCGGCCGGCACGGCGGTGGATCCAGGCCTTGCGTCGTCCCTGCCCGGCGCTTGGCAAGCCCGGCAGGCAGCGCTACACTGCAGCCCTGCCGTGGGGCCATAGCTCAGCTGGGAGAGCGCGTCGTTCGCAATGACGAGGTCAGGAGTTCGATCCTCCTTGGCTCCACCACTATTCAGAAGAACCCGTAGATCCTGGCGATCTACGGGTTTTTTCTTGTCTGGAATCCGCCTGGCCGGGTTCCTGGCCGCCATCCTTGCGGCGCGGGCTGCGCGAATGCGCATCACGCACCTGTTGGTCGCACTGGCCCGGCCGCTGCTTCGCCACGTTGTCCTGCTTCCGGTCCTGGCGGCTTTCCTGGATGCCCTGCTTCGGGTCCTGATCCTTGTCTGGCTCGTTCATCTGATTACTCCCTCATCGGCATCAGGCCGACGTTCTGCCCCACGCTAGAGGCCGGCGGGTAATCCACAGGTCAGTCCCGCGCCAACAGCGTGTGCACGAACCCACTTGCTGCGACGGTGAACACACGCCCAGAATCCGATGCAGCACGAATTCCGCGTACATCCATGCCCCCGCCCGCCCAGCACGCGGCACACACCGTGCCGATGAACCTCAATCCAACCGACGGCAGCATCCAGCTCGGCACGCTGCCGAACCTGATCTGTCCCAGCCTCTCACCGCAGGAGGCGCGCATCGCCTTCGCCACGCTGACGCATGGCGAGCGCGATGTCGGCACCGGCTATGTCTGGCTGAGCCTGCACCGGCTCAGCCTGGGCGGTGCACCCGCTGGCATCAGCCTGTGCTTCCACGGCCAATACCTCGACATGGTGACAATGAGCGTCGATCTGCCCGGTGCAACACTGGAAGACGGCTGGCCGACCCAGGCCGCGATCGATGCCGAAGTCGCTTTCATGCGGCGCACCTTGGCCACGGCACTGGGGCGCAAACTGGCAGGCGGCCACGCCCGCTTCAGCTGGGGCGAGGCCTGGGCCCGGTTCGACCCGAAGGGATTCATGGCGAGCAGCGGCCTCCGCTACTCGCCTCGCACGTGACGGCGCTCAGGTTCGGGTGATCGACACGCCGCCTTCAACGCGCATTGCGGTACCGGTAACGAAGCTGCTTTCATCGCTGGCCAGGAACAACGCCGCATTGGCGATCTCCTCCGGCTTGGCCATGCGCTTGAGTGCATGCAGCGAGCGCACGAAATCACGCGCATCACCGGTCGGTGCCGCCTGCCGGCCCATCTCGGTATCGGTGCCCCCGGGCAGCAGCACGTTGCTGCGCACGCCACGCGCGCCGTATTCGGCGGCGATCACCTGGCTCAGGCCGATCAAGCCGGCCTTGCTCGACGCATAGGCCGCCATTCCCGGGAAGCCGACGGTGTGGCCGACGAAGGTGCCGACAAACACCAGCGAGCCACCGCCGCGTGCCAGCAACGCCGGCAACTGGGCGCGTGCGGCATGGAAGGCGGCATCGAGATTGGTGGCCATCACCTCGCGCCACGCATCCACCGGGAACTCTGCTGCCGGTGCACCGGGGCCGAGCATGCCGGCATTGTTGAGCGCGATGTCCAACCCACCGAATGACTGCTGGGCCAGTTCCACCAGCGCCGGTGCCGTGGCCGGATCAGCCACGTCCGCGGCATGCACCACCACCTCGCCACCGGCGGCGCGGATCTGCTCGGCCAGCGCCTGCAGCGGCTCCGGCCGCCGTGCGTTGAGCACCAGCTTTGCCCCTTCTGCAGCGAAGCGCAGCGCGCTGGCGCGGCCGATGCCGGCGCTGGCACCGGTGATGAGAGCAATCTTGTTGTTCAGCCGCATGGTCGTGGTACCGGTTGTGAAGTGGCCGCCACGATGCCGCGCCTCTCGCCTGCCAACACTCCGTTTCCGGGCCCGACCCATCGGTGCAGGAAACGGAGTTTCCGCAGAACCAGCACGTGCCAGAATCCGGCCATGGACAGCACCACCACCACCGCCCTCGATGCCCGCGTCGAACGGGTTTGCCGCCACCTTCAAGCCAGCCACGACGAACCCTCGCTGCAGGAACTGGCCGGGATCGCGGGTTGCAGCCCAACCCGTCTGCATCGCCTTTTCAAGGAAGCAACCGGGTTGACCCCGAAGCAGTACGCTGCCGCGCTGCGCGCCGACCGCCTGCGCACCGGGCTGGAACAACAGGAACGCATCACCGACGCCTTCCACGATGCCGGCTTCGGCTCCAGCGGTCGCTTCTACGAGAACGCGCCGAAGCTGCTGGGCATGACGCCGAAGCAATGGCGTGCCGGTGGTCGCGGCGAAGTCATCCACTTCGCGCTTGCCGAAAGTTCGTTGGGCAGCGTGCTGGTGGCCAGCAGTGCCACCGGCGTGGTCGCGATCCTGCTCGGCGACGATCCGGAAGCGCTGCTGCAGTCACTGCAGCAGCGCTTCCGCCAGGCCGAACTGGTCGGGGCCGACAGCGGCTATGAACAACTGGTGGCACAGGTGGTGGGCCTGGTCGAGGATCCCTCGCGAGGCGCCACGCTGCCGCTGGACATCCGCGGCACGGCCTTCCAGCAACGTGTATGGCAGGCGCTGCAGCAGATTCCGCGCGGACAGACGGCCTCATATGCCGAAATCGCCGCGCGTATCGGCGCGCCGCAATCGAGCCGCGCGGTGGCACGCGCCTGCGCAAGCAATCCGCTGGCCGTGGCGGTGCCCTGCCACCGGGTGGTGCGCCGCGACGGCGACCTGTCCGGCTATGCCTGGGGCGTGGCACGCAAGCGCGAACTGCTGCGCCGGGAAAAGGTCGCCAACGGCTGACGCGACCCGCAAGCCGCCGACCTTGTCGGCGCCCCCAACCTCCGGTAGCCGCCAACCTTGGCCGGCATCGGCCAAGCCCTCAGTCCAGCTTCACCACCAGCTTGCCGAAGTTGTGCCCCTGCAGCAGCCCGAAGAACGCCTCCGGTGCATTTTCCAGCCCTTCCACCACATCCTCGCGGTACTGGATGCGGCCCTCACGCAGCCACTGCGCCATCTCGCGCTCGAAGTCCGGCCACAGGTGCTTGAAGTCGTGCACGATGAAACCGCGCACGGTCAGGCGCTGGCGCAGGATCTGGCTGAACAGCACCGGCAGGCGGTCCGGGCCAGGCTGCGCAACACCACGATTGTTGTAGGTGGCGATGGTGCCGCACACCGGAATGCGGGCGAAGTCGTTGAGCAACGGCAGCACCGCATCCAGCACATGGCCCCCGACGTTCTCGAAGTACACGTCGATACCCGCAGGTACCGCCGCGCGCAGCTGCTCGGCAAAATCAGCCGCGCGATGATCCAGCGCCACGTCCACGCCCAGCGTCTGCAGATAGGCACGCTTGGCCTCGCCACCGGCGATAGCCACTACGCGCGCGCCCTGCAGCTTGGCCAACTGCGCCACGGTCGCGCCGACCGGCCCCGTTGCGGCGGCCACCACCAGCGTCTCTCCCGGCTGCAGGCGGGCGATTTCATGAAGGCTGGAATAGGCGGTGAAGCCCGGCATGCCATACACCCCCAGCGCCGTACTCAACGGCAGCCCGGCCGGGTCCAGGCGGCGGCCCAGCGCCTTGGCCGGCAGCACCGCGTGGGTCTGCCACCCGCCCGGCGCCAGCACCTGTTCGCCCACTGCGACACCCGCAGCCCTGGACTGCAATACCTCGGCCACGGTCTGGCCTTCCATCACAGCTTCCACTGCCACCGGCGCGGCATACGACGGTCCCTCATCCATGCGTCCACGCATGTACGGGTCCAGTGAGAGGTAGCGATTGCGCAGCAGCACCTCACCGTCGCCCAAGGGCGGCAGCGCGGCCTGCTCCAGGCGGAAATTGGCTGCAGTGGGCGCCCCCTGCGGACGCGACGCCAGCACGATGCGGGTGGTGGTCGATGAGTCGGACATGACGACGGTCTCTGCTGTTGCCAGCATCAGGAAAGGAACGCCGACACTACGCCGCAGCGTTCCCCCATGGGGGTCACGAAAACAGCGTTCCATGTCCGGTATCGGTGCCGTCCACGCGCAGGCCGCGCCACGCCGCGTTTGTCGATCACCGTGGCCCGCTGAATTCCGCCGCACGCGATGATCACCGCGCCACCGCGCACGGATGAATCGGCATCCAGCGCCCCCCTGCCCCGCGACGGCGGATCAAGTACTTGCGTCTGCGCAGACGGCAATGTGAAGGTTTTTTGCCAAAATGCTTGCCGTAGCCGGCTGACCTCCGTAATATGCGCGTCCTTGGCAGCGACCTCGCTGCAATGAACTACGTGGCCGAGTAGCTCAGTTGGTAGAGCAGGGGATT
>NZ_KV791418.1:24735-24871 GCF_001807895.1 Stenotrophomonas sp. HMSC10F07 | reverse complement strand
CCCCGAATTGATTCGATATCTGAAAGAGATTCATCCACGCATGGCGTGGATCTACCGACCGTCATCGGGACACTGTCGAGGGTGGGGCGGTGTGGCTGTGCAGGACCGTTGGCGCCATGGATGGCGCCAACGAGCC
>NZ_KV791418.1:0-24715 GCF_001807895.1 Stenotrophomonas sp. HMSC10F07 | reverse complement strand
GAGCCCCCAGGGATGGGTTTACGGCGTGTCCTGCACAGCCACACCACCCCGCCAAGCTTTCAGCAATCCAGGGCCGCTTTCGCTGTTGCTTCGGCTGTTGCATTTGCCTCTGCAGGTGCAGGGCGCAGCCCTGCCGAACACCCCTCTACTTGACCTGTACGTCGATCACGCCGTCGCCGACGCGGGCCTGCAGGGCGTCACCAGGTTGCACCTGATCGATGCGCCGCACCAGCGCACCATCGTCGCTGCGGGTCAGGATGCTGTAGCCGCGGGCTACGGTGGCCAGCGGGCTGACTGCTTCCAGTGAACGCGCCAGCCCGCGCAGCCGCAGTGCATCGCGCTCCAGCAGACGCTGCATCGCTGCCTGCGGTCGTCCGCGCAGGGCGGCCAAGCGGCGCTGCATCGTGTCGAGCTGGCGCTGTGGATGGTGCCCGCGCAGGACCGCCGCTGCATGGCGAAGCCGCGCAGCACGGCGCTCCTGCTGCTGGTTGAACGCGGCATGCAGGCGTCGTCCCAGATCGAGCTGGCGTCGACGCAGCAGATCCAGTCGTGCCTGCGGGCTCTGCGCGTTCAGGCGCAACAGGGCGCGGTCGGCGCGCTGCATCGCCTGTTGCATCGCATGCCGGTGCAGCTGCAGCATGCGAACGGCCGTGCGGCGCACGCGCAGGGCCAGTTCGCGCTGGTCCGGTACCAGCAGCTCAGCCGCCACCGATGGCGTCGGTGCACGCAGGTCGGCGGCGAAGTCGCTCAGGCTGAAGTCGGTTTCGTGGCCAACCGCAGACACCACCGGAGTGCGGCTGGCGGCGATCGCACGGGCCAGGGCTTCGTCATTGAAGGCCCACAGGTCTTCCAGCGAACCACCACCGCGGGTCAGCAGGATCACGTCGTAGCGGCCGCTGGCATCGGCGGCCTGCAGCAGCCGGGTGATCTGCGCGGCGGCACTGCTGCCCTGTACCAGGGTCGGCAGCAGGTCAACTTCCAGCAGCGGGAAGCGCCGGCCGAGCACGCTCAGCACATCGCGCACGGCAGCGCCGGTGGGCGAGGTGATCACGGCCAGGCGTCGCACGTGCGCCGGCAGCGGCCGCTTGCGTGCCGGGTCGAACAGGCCTTCGGCCTCCAGCCGTGCCTTCAGCTCCTCGAAGGCGCGGCGCAGCGCGCCTTCGCCGGCTTCCTCCATGTGGTCCAGCACCATCTGGTACTCGCCACGGGCGTCGTACAGGGTCACCTTGCCGCGCACCAGCACGCGCATGCCTTCGCGCGGCACGAACTTCAGGTACTGCGCCTTCATCCGGAACATCGCCGCACGCAGCTGCGCGCGCGCGTCCTTCAGGGTGAAGTAGAGGTGTCCGGAGGCAGGACGCGCCACGCTGCCCAGTTCGGCCTCGACCCAGATCGCCGGGAAGCTGCCTTCCAGCAGGTCGCGGGCCAGGGTGTTGAGCTGGCTGGGGGTGAGGATGTCGTTGTTGCGTGGCTGCATGGAAACGGCGTGCTGCGGGCGGAACGGGGACTCAGGATCGCACGTCAGCGCGCCGTATGCTGGCCCAGTGCCCACTGCACGTGTTCACGCACCAGCGGCGAGGGATCGTCGATGCGGGTCTGCAGGGCAGCCAGCGCTTGGGCCGAGGACGGCGCATTGCCCAGCGCCACGGCGATGTTGCGTAGCCAGCGCTCATGGCCGCTGCGCCTGATCGGGCTGCCTTCGGTGCGGCGCAGGAACTCGGCTTCGTCCCAGGTGAACAGCTGGTCCAGGCGCGCGGTATCGAGGTTGTTGCGCGCGCGGAAATCGGCTTCGTCGGTGCGCTTGGCGAACTTGTTCCAGGGGCAGACCAGCTGGCAGTCGTCGCAGCCATAGATGCGGTTGCCGATCAGCGGGCGCATCTGTTCGGGAATGGCGCCGTCGTGTTCGATGGTCAGGTAGGAAATGCAGCGCCGCGCGTCCAGCCGCTGCGGGCCGGTGATGGCCTGGGTCGGGCAGACATCGATGCAGCGCGTGCAGGTGCCGCAGTGCGCCGTGGCCGGCGTATCGATCGGCAGCGGGATGTCGATGTAGATCTCGCCGATGAAGAACCAGGAACCGCCATGGCGGTCGATCAGGCAGGTGTGCTTGCCGATCCAGCCGAGCCCGGCGTTGCGGGCCAGTGCGCGCTCCAGGACGGGGGCGGAATCGACGAACACGCGGTAGCCCAGTGGCGCGACTTCGTCGTTGATCTGCGTGGCCAGCTTCTGCAGGCGGTTGCGCATCAGCTTGTGGTAGTCGCGGCCCAGCGCATAGCGCGCCACATAGGCGCGGCCCGGGTCGGCCAGCGTCGCCCAGGCTTCGGTGTCATCCTTGTGGCTGTAGTCCATGCCCACCGAGATCACGCGCACAGTGCCGGGCAACAGCTCGGCCGGTCGTGCGCGCAGGGTGCCGTGGCGCGCCATCCAGTCCATCGTGCCGTACAGGCCCTGACCCAGCCAGTCGGCCAGGTGCGCCTCATCCTCGCCCAGCTCGATACCGGCGATGCCGCAGCGCTGGAAGCCATGCGCGCGGGCCAGTTCGCGGATGCGCTGCACGGCTTGGGCCGGATCGACGGGGGTGGGGGCGAGGGACATGCGCACCAGTATAAAATCCCTGCATGGCCAACCTCGCCGATCTGTTCGATTCCGCTGCCGCGCGTGCGCTTGATGCCCAGGCGTCCACCCTGGCGGGGGATGCTGGCTGGGGACTGATGGCGCAGGCCGGCCAGGCCGCCTGGCAGTGCCTGCTGCAGCATTGGCCGCAGGCGCAGCGCATCGGCGTGGTGGTCGGTGCGGGCAACAATGGCGGCGACGGCCTTGTGCTGGCTCGCCACGCGTTGCAGGCCGGACGCGAGGTGAGGGTGATCGCCCTGCCGGGCAGGGCGCCATCGACCGCGCTGGCGCAGCGTGCAACATCGGAGTTCAGGTCCGACGGCGGCGCCATCACCGAGTTCGACGGCGCGCTGCCCGAGGCCGACCTCTGGGTCGATGCCCTGTTCGGGCTGGGCTTCGATCGCGCGCCGGAGGGTGCGGCGCAGGCGCTGATCGTTGCGATCAATGCGCAGGCGGCACCTGTGCTGGCCCTGGATGTGCCCAGTGGCGTCGATGCCGACCGCGGTGCGATACCTGGCGCGGCAGTGCGCGCGGCGCTGACCCTGCAGTTCATCGTGGCCCATCGCGGGCTGTACACAGGCGACGCGCTGGATCATTGCGGGCACAAGGCCCTGGCACCCCTGCAGTTGCCCGCTGCCGCATGGCAAAGCGTGTCGCCTGCCGTGGAGTACTGGGCGCAGGCACGATTGCCGGCCCTGTTGCCGCCGCGCCGCGCAAATACCCACAAGGGCGAATCCGGCCACGTGCTGTGCGTCGGCGGCAACCATGGCAGCGGCGGTGCCATCGCCATGGCAGCCGAGGCCGCCTTGCGCGCAGGGGCGGGGCTGTTGAGCCTGGGTACCCGCCGCGACCACGTCGCTCCACTGCTGGCTCGCCTGCCCGAGGCGATGACCCACGCGCTGGAAGACGGCGAGGCGCTGCCGGCATTGCTTGACAGGGCAAAGGTGGTGGCGATCGGGCCCGGTCTGGGCCAGGACGAATGGGCGCGCGCACTGTTTGCGCGGGTGCTGGCCAGCGCCAAACCACTGGTGGTCGATGCTGACGCGCTGAACCTGCTGGCGCAGGATCCGCGTGCCTTGCCTGGCGCCGTCCTCACACCGCACCCGGGCGAGGCCGCACGCCTGCTCGGCTGCAGCACCAGCGACATCCAGGCCGATCGCTACGCCTGTGCGCAGACGCTCGCCGAGCGTTTCCACGCGGTGGTGGTGTTGAAGGGCGCCGGCAGCATCGTGGCGGCGCCCGGGCAAACGCCCCGGTTGGTCGCCGCCGGCAATCCCGGCATGGCCGTGGGGGGCATGGGCGACCTGCTCACCGGCATCATCGCCGGCCTGCGCGCGCAGGGCCTGGCCGCCTTCGATGCCGGCGCGGCGGGCGCGTTGCTGCATGCGCTGGCCGGCGACGCGGCTGCCGCTGACGGCGCACGCGGCCTGCTTCCTACTGATCTGCTGGCGCCGTTGCGGCGACTGGCCAACCCGGAACGCTTCCCATGACCGATTTCTTCCTTGCCGACAGCGACGCCACCGAACTGCTCGGGCAGTGGCTGGCGACCACCCGGCCGCCGCAGGCGCTGATCGAACTGCGCGGCGACCTGGGCGCCGGCAAGTCCACAACGGCCCGCGCGCTGCTGCGGGCGCTGGGCGTGCAGGGCGCGATCCGCAGCCCCACCTACACCCTGGTCGAGCGCTATCCGCTGGCCAGTGGCGGTGAGGCGTGGCACCTGGACCTGTATCGCATCGGCCAGGCCGGTGAGCTGGATTTCCTCGGCCTGGACGAGGGCAGCGCGGTCTTGTGGCTGGTCGAATGGCCGGAACGGGGCGCCGGCGCGCTGCCGCCGACCGACCTGGTGGTAGCACTGGAGATCGAAGGACAGGGGCGACGCGCCAGTCTCACTGCGAGCAGCGACGTTGGGCATGAATGGCTGAAACGGCTGCCTCAAGGGGGCGACTTGCAGGCCATTTCTGTCGGCTGACGAGAACAAACACCGGCAGGTTACGGATTATTAAGGAAAAAGGTGTTGCATTCCGTTCAGCGCGGTGATTGAATCCTGAGCCATGCGCCCGGGGAACCGTCTCATCGCCATCTGTGCCGCCGTCGGACTGGGTCTGGCGAGCGTCAGTGCGTGGGCGGGTGAAGTCCGCCAGGTCCTGCTGAACACCGGCGCGACCGGCACCCGTGCCGAGATCTCGCTGGTCGGCAGTGGCGGCTACAAGACCCTGTCGCTGGCCGGCCCGAACCGCCTGGTGGTCGATTTCCCCGACTCCAGCGCCGTACGCAACCTGAAGATGCCGGCCGCGCAGGGCGTGGTCACGGCGGTGCGTACCGGACAGCCGGTCCCGGGCACTTTCCGTGTCGTCTTCGACCTTGCCGAATCGGTGGCGCCGTTCCGTCCGCAGATGCAGCGCGAGGGCAATGAATCCAAGCTGGTGATCGAATGGCCGGGTGATGGCCCTGCCGTGGCCACCAGCCGCCCGGCGACGCCACCGGCGGTGCAGTCGCAGGCGGCCGCTGTGGGGGGCTCAGTCGCGCCCGCGCCGGCCGAGAACGCGCAGTCGCGCACCGATGCTGCGCGGGCCACCGCCCTGCTGACCGCACAGGTGCAGCAGCAGGCCAGCGCCAGCGCCGCCGCACCCGCCACGCCGACCCCCGCACCGACCAGCGCGCCGGCCCAGGTTGCTGCGGCAGGCGTCGCGGCCAGCAGCACGCCTTCATCCTCGCCGGCTGCAATCCTTGCCGGCCAGCGCACTGCTGCGGTGGTGACCACGCCGCCGGCAACGGCCCCCACACCCGCGCCGACGCCGGCCGAGCCGCCGCGTCCGGCGATGCCCAGCGATGCATCGCGCATCCGCATGCAGCCCGGCATGCGCCACCTGGTGGTGGCGATCGATCCCGGTCATGGTGGCCAAGACCCGGGCGCGATCGGCCCGACCGGCAAGCGCGAGAAGGATGTCACCCTGGCGGTGGCGCGTGAGCTGGCCCGCCAGGTCAATGCCACGCCGGGCCTGAAGGCCTACCTGACGCGCGACAGCGACGTGTTCATTCCGCTGCCGATGCGCGCGCAGAAGGCGCGTGCGAACAAGGCGGACATTTTCATCTCGATCCACGCCGATGCGGCTGAAAACCGTTCGGCCACGGGTTCGTCGGTGTACGTTCTGTCGACCAAGGGTGCCTCTTCGCAGCGCGCCCGCTGGCTGGCGGACAAGGAAAACGCGGCCGACCTGGTCGGTGGGGTGCGCCTGCAGCAGACCGAAGGCACCCTGGCCAACGTGCTGCTGGACCTGGCCCAGAGCGGCTACATGAAGGCGTCCGAAGATGCGGCCGGCCACGTGCTGGGCGGCCTGAAGCGGATCGGCAACAACCACAAGCCGAACATCGAGCGCGCCAACTTCGCGGTGCTGCGCACGTCGGACATGCCGGCGATGCTGGTGGAAACGGCATTCATTTCCAATCCGGATGAAGAGCGCCGCCTGACGGACCCGGCATACCAGCGCAAGGTGGCGGGCGCCGTGCTGGATGGCGTGCACACCTTCTTCAGCCGCCAACCGCCGCCCGGCACGTTGTATGCCGCCCGCGCGCAGGCCGAGATCGACGCCGCAGCCACCATGGCAGGCGGCAGCAAGTAAGCCGCCGAAGGCGGGTTACTGCTTTCCGTAGAGTCGACTGTCAGTCGACTGCGCGCGCAGTGTGGGGGTTTCGGTGGCCGGCGAAGAGCAGTCGACTGACAGTCGACTCTACATGCGCAGCCTCCGTTATCATCCCCGCATGACGTCTGCTACCCATCCGCGCCCGATCCGGCCGTTGCCGGAGATCCTCATCAACCAGATCGCTGCCGGCGAAGTGGTCGAACGGCCCGCGTCGGTGGTCAAGGAACT
Organism: Stenotrophomonas sp. HMSC10F07; assembly: GCF_001807895.1. Taxonomy (NCBI): domain Bacteria; kingdom Pseudomonadati; phylum Pseudomonadota; class Gammaproteobacteria; order Lysobacterales; family Lysobacteraceae; genus Stenotrophomonas; species Stenotrophomonas sp. HMSC10F07. The sequence continues at coordinate 18,236 of NZ_KV791418.1, read as the reverse complement.
GGTCGAGAACGCGATCGATGCCGGTGCCAGCCGTGTCGACATCGACCTGGAAGAAGGCGGTGTACGCCTGATCCGTATCCGCGACAACGGCAGTGGCATCGCGCCCGAGCAGTTGCCCCTGGCGGTGTCGCGCCATGCCACCAGCAAGATCGCCGATCTTGACGATCTCGAATCGGTGGCCACGCTCGGTTTCCGTGGAGAAGCGCTGCCGTCGATCGCATCGGTCAGCCGCTTCACCCTGTGCTCGCGGCGCGCGCACGACGAGCACGGTTCGGCACTGCAGATCGAAGGCGGCAAGATCGGCGAGGTGACCCCGCGCGCGCATGCGCCGGGCACCACGGTGGAAGTGCGCGAGTTGTTCTACAACGTGCCGGCGCGGCGCAAGTTCCTGCGCGCCGAGCGTACCGAACTGGGCCATATCGAAGAGTGGCTGCGTTCGCTGGCGCTGGCACGGCCGGATGTCGAGCTGCGCGTGTCGCACAACGGCAAGGCCTCGCGGCGCTACAAGCCGGGCGATCTGTATTCCGATGCGCGCCTTGCCGAAACGCTGGGCGAGGATTTTGCCAACCAGGCCGTGCGCGTGGACCACAGCGGCGCCGGCCTGCGCCTGCATGGCTGGATTGCGCAGCCGCATTATTCGCGCGCGAGCGCCGACCAGCAGTACCTGTACGTCAACGGTCGCTCAGTGCGTGACCGCAGCGTCGCCCACGCAGTGAAGATGGCCTACGGCGACGTGCTGTATCACGGCCGCCAGCCGGCCTATGTGCTGTTCCTCGAACTGGATCCGACCCGCGTCGACGTCAACGTGCATCCGGCCAAGCACGAGGTGCGCTTCCGCGATTCGCGGCTGGTCCACGATTTCGTCTATCGCACGTTGAAGGATGCGCTGGCCGATACCCGTGCCGGCATGTCGGCGCAGGAGATCGGTGCCGGCCCCGCACATCCGGTGGACGCCGCCGCCGTCCCGACGGCATCGAGCGCTGGCGCGTCGGGGTTCGGGCTGGTGCGCGGGGCTGCGCCCGGCTCGGGAGGTGGTGGTGGCGGGTTTTCAGGCTGGCGTCCGCAGCAGCCGCTGGGCCTGCAGGTGGCCGATGCACCGGCCGCCTACGCCGCGCTGTACGCCGCGCCCGCCGGCGTCGAACGCGCAGCGGCGTTGCCGCCGATGCCGAGCGAGAACGGGTTGCCGGTGACCAGTGCCGACGCGGGTGTACCGCCACTGGGCTACGCGATCGCGCAGCTGCATGGCATCTACATCCTGGCCGAGAACGCTGAAGGCCTGATCGTGGTCGACATGCATGCGGCCCACGAACGCATCGGCTACGAGCGCCTGAAGAATGCGCACGATGGCATCGGCCTGCAGTCGCAGCCGTTGCTGGTGCCGATCACGCTGGCGGTGGGCGAGCGCGAGGCCGACACCGCCGAAAGCGAAGCCGAGACACTGGCGGCGCTCGGCTTCGAGGTGACCCGGGCCGGCCCCGGTTCGCTGCACGTGCGCAGCATTCCGGCACTGCTGGCGCATGCAGAACCGGAAGGACTGCTGCGCGACGTGCTGACCGACCTGCGCGAGCATGGCCAGAGCCGCCGCGTGGCCAGTGCACGTGACGAACTGCTGTCGACCATGGCCTGCCACGGCGCGGTGCGTGCCAACCGGCGCCTGACCGTGCCGGAAATGAACGCGCTGCTGCGCGACATGGAAATCACCGAACGGTCCGGCCAGTGCAACCACGGCCGACCGACCTGGGCCCGTTTTTCGCTGGCGGAGATCGACCGCTGGTTCCTGCGCGGACGTTGAGGGGAGCATCGATGCGTTATCGGGGAATGGCGGGCCTGCTGGCCGCCGTGGTGTTGGCCGCCTGCAGCCCGGCAACACCGCCGGCGCCGACGGCCGCTGAAGATCCGGCCTACGCGGCCGCGCAGCAGCAATGGCGTGTAGCGCGCTACCAGGACCTGACCCGGCCCGATGGCTGGACGGCCCTGGTCGGCCTGCACTGGCTGCAGAACAAATCCCATTTCGTTGGCAGCGGCGCCACCAACGGCATCCGCCTGACGGTTGGCCCGGACAGGCTGGGCCTGCTGCGTCGCGAAGGGACGCAGTGGTGGTTCACGCCTGAAGCCGGTGTCGATGTCAGCCACGACGGCCAGCCGGTGCGTGGCCGCATCCGCGTCGACACCGACAAGGACGCGCAGCCGACGCTGCTGGCCTTCGATGGCGGCAAGGGCCAGCTCAGCATCATCCGCCGGGGGCCACGGGACGCGCTGCGGGTCAAGCATGCCGAGGCACCTGCGCGGCGTGATTTCGCCGGCCTGCAGTACTGGCCGGGCGGCGCGGACTGGCAGGTGCAGGCGCGCTTCATCGCGCATCCGCCGGGCAAGACCTTGCCGATCGTCGACATCACTGGCTTGACCACCGAGATGCCCAATGCCGGTGCGGTGGAGTTCGAACGTGATGGCCGCAGCTGGCGCCTGGAGGCCATCGGTGCGCCCGGGCAGCCACTGTTCCTGATCTTTGCCGACCGCACCAGCGGCCGCGGCAGCTATCCGGCCGGGCGCTATCTGGATACCGATGCCCCCGCTGCAGACGGCACGGTGCGCATCGATTTCAACCATGCCTACAACCCACCGTGCGCGTTCACCGCCTACGCGACCTGCCCGCTGGCGCCGCCGGAAAACCGGTTGGACCTGCGCGTGGAAGCGGGCGAGAAGGCCTACCACCTGCCTGAAGGAGAAGGCTGACCATGCCGATCAAACACCTGTTCCGTACCGCGCTGTTGCTGGCGGCCTGCGCAGTGGCGCCACTGGCCACGGCCCGCGATGGCCAGGCCAGCCCTGCCGCGGCCGCGGCCGCAACCGCGGCCAAGCCGCCGGTACCCCTGTTGTGGAAAGTCACCGGTCCGGGCGATGCACGCGTGTACCTGCTGGGATCGTTCCATCTGCTGAAGCCACAGGACTACCCGCTGTCGCCCGATGTCGAGCAGGCGTTCGAAGCCTCGCAGCGGGTGGTGTTCGAACTGTCGCCGGAAGACATGCAATCGCCCCAGCTGGCCAGCCGCATGGTGCAGGCTGCGACCCGCACCGATGGCAGCGAGCTGAAGCGTGATCTGGATGCGGCCACCTGGCAGAAGCTGCAGGCTTTTGCTGCCCAGAACCAGTTGCCGCTGGCGCAGATGCAGGGCATGAAGCCCTGGTTCGTCGGCCTGAGCATTTCGATCGGGCAGATGCAGAAGCTGGGCCTGGACCCGGCGCTGGGCCTGGACCGCCACTTCATGGAACGCGCGCAGAAGACCGGCCGGAAGACCGCGGGACTGGAAGATATCGATACCCAGATCGGCATGCTGGACGGGATGACGGTGCAGGAGCAGCGGCAGATGCTGGCCGAAGCACTGGACCAGGCCGGCAAGGCAGATGAGCAGGCGCGGCTGCTGCATGATGCATGGCGTCGCGGCGACGAGCGCCTGCTGTGGACCAAGATGGCGGCAGAGATGCGCCAGCAGTATCCGCAGCTGTACCAGCGCATCAACACCGGTCGCAACGATGCCTGGGTGCCGAAGCTGCAGCCGTACCTGCAGGCCGGGCAGGGCGGTACGCTGGTGGTGGTCGGCACGCTGCACCTGCTGGGCAGTGATGGCGTGGTCGAGAAGCTGAGGGCGAAGGGCTACAAGGTCGAGCGCGTGTGCACGGGGTGCAAGGCCAAGCGCTGACGCACCGCTGGAGCGATGCCAAACAAGACGGCGCGCCAGGGGCGCGCCGTTTTCGTATCAGCCGTTGCTGCAGCTCAGCGGCGGGTCTTGCCGCCGGTACCGGTGCCGGGTTCGCCGGGCTTGTTGCCGGTTCCTGTTCCGGTGCCGCCCGGGCGCGGGCCACCGAAGCCGCTGCCCATGCTGCGCTGGAATTCCTGCCACAGCTCCAGGTTGCGCTCGGTCAGCTGGTTCATCATCGCCCACGGGGTCTGGCCCAGCAGGTTGCCCATCTGCTGGCGGAACTGCTGCTGCTGGTCGAGGAAGACCTGCATGCTGCGCTCCAGGTAGTTGCCCATGAAGCCCTGCAGGGAATCGCCGTAGAAGCGGATCAGCTGGCTCAGCAGCTGGGTCGACAGCATCGGTTCGCCGTCCTGTTCCTGGTCGGCGATGATCTGCAGCAGGACCGAACGGGTGAGGTCGTCGCCGCTCTTGGCGTCGCGGACTTCGAAGTCTTCGCCGTCCAGGATCAGCTGGCGCACGTCCTCGATGGTGATGTAGCTGGAGATCTCGGTGTCGTAGAGACGGCGGTTCGGATACTTCTTGATGATGCGGGTCGCAGCCATGAAGCGGTACTCGTCACAGTAGACGCGCAGCATGGCGCAGTGCAGCAGCGGTTGCAACCGCCCCAGCCCCCGCCAGGCTTGGCTTTCAGGGGCGATCATGTTGCGCAGCAAGGGTTTGCGTGCTGCGCAGCATGACCATCGGCAGGGGCCGTCAGCGCATGCCGCAGCGGCCCCTGCGCGGCTTACCAGCCCATGTGGTGGCCGCCGTTGATGTCCAGGTTGCTACCGGTGATCCACGAGGCTTCCTCGGCCACCAGGAAGGACACGCCATAGGCGATTTCCTCCGGCTTGCCGAGGCGCCCGGTGGGGATGTCGGCGATGATCTTGGCGCGCACGTCCTCCGGAACCGCCATCACCATGTCAGTGGCGACGTAGCCGGGCGAAATGGTGTTCACGGTGATGCCGAAGCCGGCGTTCTCGCGGGCCAGCGAAATGGTGAAGCCATGCATGCCGGCCTTGGCCGCGGCGTAGTTGGCCTGGCCGTACTGGCCCTTCAGGCCGTTGATCGAGCTGATCTGGATGACCCGGCCCCAGCCGCGGCGACGCATGCCCTCGATGACCGGGCGGGTGACGTTGAACACCGAATTGAGGTTGGTGTTGATCACATCGTGCCACTGGTCCGCGCGCATGCGGTGGAACGTCGTGTCGCGGGTGATGCCGGCATTGTTGACCAGGATCTCGACCGGGCCCAGCTCGGCCTCGACCGCACGCACCAGCGCCTCGGCGCTGCCTGGATCGGAGACATCGCCCGGGAAGATCGACACGCTGTAGCCGCGCTCGGTCATCGCCTGCTGCCAGGCGCGGGCCTTGTCCTCGTCGCGGTAATTGGTGGCGACCCGGTGGCCCTGGTCGGCCAGGCGTTGGCAGATGGCGGTACCGATGCCGCCGGTTCCGCCGGTGACCAGTGCGACGCGAGATGTCATGGAATGCTGTCCGGGAATCAGGTGGGGGAAGGGGGATTCTGCAACATCGGCGCGGAAAGTGCGCCGGCCGGCAACAGGATGTCGGTCCGCGGCAGCCGTGCCGGGTCGAACGCCCGTTGTGCCGCGTCCAGCAGCGCATCCCGCTCATCCGCGCCGTCCAGTGCGGCAGGGGCCTGGCCCAGCAACTGCCAGAGTGCGCGCAGTACCGGCACCGGCCGCGTGCTGTCCACCGGCAGCGACGCCAGCGACTTGGACAGTTTGTGCCCCGGGGCATCGAGCAGCAGTGGCAGATGCCAGTAGCACGGCACGGCCAGGCCCAGCGCCTGCTGCAGCAGGATCTGCCGCGCGGTGGAATCGAGCAGGTCGGCGCCGCGCACCACTTCGGTCACCTCCTGCGCGGCGTCATCAACTACCACGGCCAACTGGTAGGCCCAGCAGCCGTCGGCACGGCGCAGCACGAAGTCGCCGACCTCGGCATGCACGTCCTGCTGCTGCGGGCCACGCAGGCCATCGTCGAAGCGGACCACGCTGCCGGGCGGTACGCGGAAGCGGACGGCAGGGTCCGGTCGCGGCTGCCGCGCAACGCAGCGGTGGTGGATGCCGCCGTTGGCGGCCAGTTCGCTGCGGCTGCAGTGGCAGATGAAAGCCTGGTCGCTGGCCAGCAACACATCCAGTGCGGCCTGGTAGGCCTCGCCACGGGCGCTCTGCCACAGGACCGGGCCGTCGTGGGCCAGGCCGAACGCAGCCAGTGCCTGCAGCTGTGACTGCGCGGCGCCGGGTACGGTACGCGGCGGGTCAACGTCTTCGATGCGCAGCCGCCACAGGCCGCCGTGGTGGCCGGCCAGCAGCCAGCTGCCGAAGGCGGCAAGCAGGGATCCGGGGTGGAGCAGGCCGGTCGGCGAGGGCGCGAAGCGGCCGCAGGGAACAATGGCGGTCATGCAGGCTGAATCGTCGGTCAGGTTGGCGCTTGAATTCAAGCTGAGCGCACCGCAAATTGACGGATATCAACCCCTTCCGAGCCGGATTTTCCCATGTTCACCCGTATTGCCCTGTTCCTGGCGACCAACCTCGCGGTCCTGATCCTGGCCGGCATCGTCATGTCGATCCTGGGCGTGGACGCGCGTTCGATGAGCGGCCTGCTGGTCATGGCCGGCATCTTCGGTTTCGGTGGCTCCTTCATCTCGCTGCTGCTGTCCAAGTGGATGGCCAAGCGCTCCACGGGTGCGGTGGTGATCACTGAGCCGCGCAACCAGACCGAGCGCTGGCTGCTGGCCACGGTCGAGCGCCAGGCCAAGGCCGCCGGCATCGGCATGCCGGAAGTGGCGGTCTATGACGGCCCGGAGATCAATGCCTTCGCCACCGGCGCCAACCGCAACAACGCGCTGGTGGCGGTGTCCACCGGCCTGCTGCACAACATGAGCGAGGACGAGGCTGAAGCGGTGCTGGGCCACGAGATCGCCCACGTCGCCAATGGTGACATGATCACCATGGCGCTGCTGCAGGGCGTGCTGAACACCTTCGTGATCGTGCTGGCCCGCGTGGTCGGCGGCATCATCGACAGCGCGCTGTCGGGCAACCGCGAAGGCGGCGGCCGTGGCTTCGCTTACTACATCATCGTGTTCGTGCTGGAGATGGTGTTCGGCCTGTTCGCCACGATGATCTCGATGTGGTTCTCACGCCACCGCGAGTTCCGCGCCGACGCCGGCGGTGCCTCGCTGGCCGGTCGCCAGAAGATGATCGCTGCGCTGGAGCGGCTGCAGCTCAACCACGGCCAGAGCACGTTGCCGACCCAGATTGCCGCCTTCGGCATTTCCGGTTCGACGGCGAAGAAGCTGTTCATGAGCCACCCGCCGCTGGAAGAGCGCATCGCCGCGCTGCGGGCGTCGACGGCGGCGTAAGCTTCTGCTTTCAAGGTAGTGCAGGAACGCCTGGCCTCGCGCCGGGCGTTTTTGTTTGCGCGCCGACGCATTGGCGGTGCCGTCCATGACCCGGCGAGAGTCAAATCCGCGACCGCGGAGGGGTGTCACTTTCTTTGCTCGTGCAAAGAAAGTAACCAAAGAAACACGCCGCCGGGGCGCGAGCCGTCGCTACGCGACGGTTCCCTGCGCTTCTCGGCGAATCAGGGGGCGGCGCCGAACTCGCTTCGCTCAAACATCGGCGCCTCTTCGCCCCTGATTCCCCTGCGATGCTCGGCTCGCTCAACGCGGACCCAAGGTCAAATGCCACAGCTGCACCCGGTAGATCCACGCCATGCATGGATGCTGTTGCTGTTGCTGTTGCTGTTGCTGTTGCCCTTGCCCTTGCCCTTGCCCTTGATCTTGACTTTCCAGTCCGCCTTCAAGCGAGCTGAGCACCGCAGGTCTGGCGAGGGCGAAGAGGTGCGGGTGTCTGAGCGCAGCGAGTTCCCGCACCGTCCCTCGACGGGCCGAGGAGCGCAGGGCACCGATGCGCAGCATCGGCTCGCGCCCTGGCGGCGTGTTTCTTTGGTTACTTTCTTTGCATGAGCAAAGAAAGTGACACCCCTCCGCGGTCGCGGAAACGAATCTCCGTGCGCACAAACGAAAACGGCACCTCGCAGGTGCCGTCCCCATGAACCGCTTTACACGGAACCTCAGAACTTCGCGTCAAACTCCGCCGCGTAACCGGTGTTCACCAGCACCTTCTGCAGCGACTCGGCCACCTTCAGGTTGCCGGCCACGATCTGGTGGGTCTCCGGGCCACGGTTGTCCATGCGGCCCAGGGTCGCGCCCTTGAAGTCACAGACCTTGCCGCCCGCCTCGCGGACCAGCAGCAGGCCGGCAGCGATGTCCCACGCCTTCACGCCGGCTTCAAAGTAGGCGTCGGCACGGCCGCAGGCCACGTAGGCCAGGTCCAGTGCCGCCGAACCGGTGCGGCGGATGTCCTCGCCGTGCACCAGCAGGGCGTCGACCGCCTTCAGCTGGGCACTGGCGCGGCTGCGCTCGCGCGGGGCGAAACCGGTGTGGATCATCGTGCCTTCCAGGTCCTTGCGGTCGGCCACGCGGATGCGGCGGTCGTTCAGCACGGCGCCGGCACCCCGGCTGGCGGTGAACAGTTCATTGCGCAGCGGGTCGAAGATGACCGCATCGGTCGGCTCGCCGTTCTCGACCAGCGCGATCGACACGCAGTAGTGCGGCACGCCACGCAGGTAGTTGCTGGTGCCGTCCAGCGGGTCGATGACCCACATCTGGCGGCGCTCGCCCTGCACGCCACCTTCTTCACCGAAGATGCCGTAGTCCGGGTAGGCGCGCTTGAGTTCCTTGACGATGACCTTTTCCGCGTCCGCATCCACTTCGCTGGCGTAGTCCATCCGGCCCTTCTGCACCACGTTCAGTGCCTCGAGCTTGTTGATGTTGCGCAACAGGACGTTGCCGGCGAGGCGGGCGGCCTTGACCATGACGGTGACGGCGGGTTTCTGCATGGCGTGGGCTCCCGGAAAGGCAGAAGAGATGGACTGGCGGGGGAAAAGAGCGGGTCCGGCGCAGTGGCCGGCCGCACAGTTTACCATTGGTCATCGTCCAGCTCGACCTTTTCCCTGTTCATGTCCCAGTTTCCCGCCGCCACCCGCCTCCGATTCGTCCTGGTCGGTACCCAGCACCCCGGCAACATGGGCGCCGCCGCCCGTGCCCTGAAGACCATGGGCCTGGCCCGCCTGGTGCTGGTCGCCCCCGAGAAACCGCTGGACGAGGAGGCCTTCCGCCGCTCTGCCGGTGCCGAAGATGTGCTGGGGGACGCCCCGGTGGTCGCCACCCTGGCCGAGGCCGTGGCCGATTGCCGCCTGGTGCTGGGCTGCACCGCGCGTGCCCGCCGCGTGCAGCTGGAGGAGTACCTGCCGGCCGATGCCGCCGCTCGTGCGGTGGCCAAGGCGGGAGAGGGCGCCGAGGTGGCGCTGGTGTTCGGCCGTGAGCGCACTGGCCTGACCAACGAAGAACTGCAGCTCTGCCACGCGGCGGTGCACATCCCGTCCGATCCGGCGTTCAGCTCGCTCAACCTGGCTGCCGCCGTGCAGGTGCTGGCCTATGAGACACGCATGCAGCTGCTGGGCGCGCAGCCGGCCGCGGACGCCGAGCCCGGTTTCCGCGAACAGGCAGCAAGCCATGAACAGATGGAGAGTTTCTTCGCCCAGCTTGGCGACACCCTGGACGAGATCGATTTCCACAAGGGCCGCGCGCCGGAATCGGCGATGCGCAAGCTGCGCCGGCTGTTCCTGCGCAGCGAGCCGAGCGAGCAGGAAGTGCGCCTGTTGCGCGGCATCCTTGCCGACACCCAGCGGATGGCGCGGCTGGCACAGGCGGGCAACAAGGACAGCTGACGACGTTCTCATTTTTTCGGGTAGTCTGTCCGGATACCCAGGGGGGATGAAGCCTGTGTCGGGTCTGCGAAGGGCAGTGCAGAGGGGACTGCTGAGCCTGGTCATGATCCTGCTGGCCGGGACGGTACATGCAGCAGCGGACGGGGTGCTGGTGCTGGGCCGGATCAGCGATGATCCCAAGGCCCATTACGAGCAGCTGCAACCGTTGCTGGACTATGTGGTGGCACGCATGCACGACGTCGGCATCACCGAAGGGCGGATCCTGATGGCACGCGACCCGCAGCAGATGGCCAGCTATCTGCGGCGGGGGCGGGTCGACTGGGTCACGGAAACGTCGGGTACGGCGGTGGCACTGGGCCAGCGCAGTGGCGCGCGGCCGCTGCTGCTGACCGAGCGCAATGGCGTGCGTGAGTACCAGACCGTGTTCTTCGTGCGTCGCGACAGTCCGATCCAGCGGATCCAGGACCTGCGCGGGCATCGCCTGGCGCTGCAGAACACGGCGTCCACCAGTGCCTACCTGGTGCCGGTGATGACGCTGCTGCAGGAGGGGCTGGCGCCGCAGATCCTGGCCGGTGTGTGGGACGTGCCGGGCCGGGACAGCGTGGGGTACGTGTTCGCACGTAGCGAGTTGAACATCGCCACGTTCGTGCACAAGGGCATGGTCGAAGTGGGGGCGGTGAGCAGCGTGGACTGGAATGACGAGCGACGGATGCCGACGGCATTCCGGCGCGACTTCCGCGAACTGCTGCGCACCGAACCCTACCCACGGGCGGTGGAAATGGTTCGCGCCGACCTTGACCCGCGGGTACGTGACCGGCTGCAGGACGTCCTGCTGCAGGCGGCCAGCGACCCGCAGGCACAGGGGGCGCTGCATCGGTTTTTCGGCACTTCCGGTTTCCACCGCGTCGATGCGCATGCGCAGCAGCGGCTGGATGAATTGAAACAAGGATTGACGCGCGTGCGGATGGAAGTGGAATGAAGTGGCTCGGCTCGGGAATGCAGGCCCGGTTCCTGCTCGCGATGGGCGGGGCGATGGTCGTGGTGGTGGCGATCCTGGCGGTGTTGCTGGGGCGGCAGGCGGCGATGCAGGGCGAGGTGCGCAACCTCAGTGGTGGCGTCATCCATGAACTGTTCGACCGCAGCGTGCGCAGCCGCGGCGAAGCGATGGCGCGCGAGCTGTCCGACGCGCTGGCCAACCCGCTGTACTACCGCGACCTGGACCAGGTCGGTGCGCTGGTGCGCAGCACCGCACGGCAGCCGGTCGTGCGCTATGTGCTGGTGTTCGACGAACGTGGCCGGCTGGTGCACGACGGCTCGATCGAGGTGTCCGGCTTCGGCCAGCCGATGACCGACCCGCTGGCCCCCAAGGCCGCGGTGGCGCAGGCGCTGGTGGTGCAGGAATCGCCCAAGGTGCTCGACAACACCATGCCGATCATGGTCGGCAACCAGCGCATCGGCGGCGTCCGCGTCGGCATGGCGCTGGACGAGGTGCAGCAGCGCGAGCAGGCCGCCAATGCCACGCTGGGCGAGCGCCTGCAGCAGGTCGGCAGCCGTCACCTGGGCTGGCTGCTGCTGATGCTGGGCCTGCTGGTGGTGATCGGCGTGGTGGTGATCCTGTACGTGCAGCGCACCCTGGTGGCGCCGATCCGGGACCTGGCCGCTGCGGCGCGCCGCATCGAGGCTGGCGACTACCAGGCGCCGCTGGCCGAGAACACCCGCGACGACGAAGTCGGCGAGCTGGTGCGCGGCTTCGCCCGCATGCGCGATGCCATCGCCCGCCATGACCGCGAGGTGCGGCGCATGGCCTATACCGATGCACTGACCGGGCTGACCAACCGGTTGGCATTCCGGGAGGCGCTGGACCATCGCCTGATGGCCGCGCGCGCATCCAATCATCGGCTGGGCCTGCTGTTTGCCGATATCGACGATTTCAAGCGCGTCAACGACACCCTGGGCCATGAGGCCGGTGACGAAGCGCTGTTGCAGTTCGCGCAGCGCATCGGCAGTGCGGTTACCGAGGCCGGTGGCGATGAAGCCCTGCTGGCCCGCTTTGGCGGCGACGAGTTCGTGATCCTGGTCGGTGATGGCGACGTGGCGGCCAACGCACGGCTGCTGGCCGAAGTGCTGGTGCGCGAGCTGGGCAAGCCGCTGGTGGTGCAGGGCCGGGAACTGTTCCTGGGCACTTCGATCGGCGTGACCCTGTTCCCGGATGATGCCGCCGATGCGACCACGCTGCTGAAGAACGGCGACATCGCCATGTACCAGGCCAAGATGGCCGGCAAGAACTGCTACCGCTATTACAGCCGTGCGATGGACCACGCGGTCGAGCGCCGCGTGCACATGGAGCAGGAGCTGCGCGGGGCCTGGGAGCGCGGCGAGCTGCGCCTGGCCTACCAGCCGATCTTCCGCATGCGCGATCGCCGCATGGTCGGCGTGGAAGTGCTGCTGCGCTGGCAGCATCCGACCCTGGGCACGATTCCGCCGTCGGTGTTCATCGAAGTGGCCGAGCAGAGCGGGCTGATCGAACTCATCGGCCCGAAGGTGCTGCGTGCGGCCTGCATGGAAGCCTCGCAGTGGCCACGCGGGGCGGGCGGCGATGATCTGTTCGTGTCGGTGAATGTGTCGCCGCGGCAGCTGCGCGGCGGTGAACTGCCGGCATTGGTCGCGCAGTGCCTGCACGAGTCCGGGCTGCCGGCGTCGCGCCTGCACCTGGAGTTGACCGAAACCGCGGTGATCGGCGACGAAATGGTTGCCGCGCAGCTGCTGGACAAGCTGCACCGCACCGGCGTGAAGGTCTGGCTGGACGATTTCGGCACCGGCTTCTCCGGTCTCAGCCATCTTCGCCAGGTACCGGTGGACGGCGTGAAGATCGACAAGAGCTTCGTGGCCGACATGCAGCGCGATCCCGACGATCTGGCGCTGACCACGGCGATCATCGCCATGGCCCACGCACTGGGCATCACCGTGGTGGCCGAGGGCATCGAGCAGCAGGCGCAGTTCGAACTGCTGGTGCAGCGCGGCTGCGATCTTGGCCAGGGCTACTGGCTGAGCCACCCGGTGACCGCCACCGAAGTGGTGCGGATGATCGAATCGGGCCTCTGACCGACACAAAAAGGGGACGGAGGGGATTAAGTCGCTTATGCATTTGCGACTTAATCCCCTCCGTCCCTTTTTTTTTACACCGGGCGCTTGCTCGGGTCGCCCGGCAGCTCGCGCACCAGTTTCGGAATCAGATAGCCGGACAGGCGTGCGGTCAGGCCGGCAATCAGCGCCTTGGCCTGGGCATCATCCACTTCGAAGTGGGCCACGCCTTCGACCCGGTCCAGCTGGTGCAGGTAGTAGGGCAGCACGCCAGCGGCGAAGCTGCGCTCGCTCAGGTCCTGCAGGGCCTGCACGCTGTCGTTGACCCCGCGCAGCAGTACCGCCTGGTTCAGCAGCTGGGCGCCGACGCCGCGCAGGCGGGCCATCGCCGCGTCCACGCTGGCGTCGAATTCATTGGCATGATTGGCGTGGACCACGATCGCCAGCGGCCATGGCAGGCTGCCCAGCCAGCACACCAGTTCATCGTCCACGCGTTCCGGCAGCACGATCGGCAGCCGGGTATGGATGCGCAGGCGGCGGATATGCGGAATCGCGCGCAGGGCGTCGGTCAGCTCGACCAGCTTGTGCGTGGCCAGTGACAACGGGTCACCGCCGGACAGGATCACCTCATCGATGTCCGGGTCGGCCGCGATGGCGGCTACGGCCTCCTGCCAGCCGCCCTTGGCAGCGTTTTCCGCGGCATAGTCGAAGTGGCGGCGGAAGCAGTAGCGGCAGTTGATCGCGCAGCTGCCGGTGGCGACCAGCAGGGCACGGCCACGGTACTTCTGGATCACCCCGGTAGCCTTCTTGGCGGCACCATCGCCCACCGCGTCGAAGCTGAACCCGGGCGCCGGGCGCATTTCCTCGTCGATCGGCAGCACCTGGCGCAGCAGCGGGTCGGCCGCATCGCCCACGCGCATGCGGGCCACGAAGCCCTCGGGCACGCGCAATGCGAACTGGTCCATGGCCGCCTCCGAGACACCCAGCGCCGCCGGGTCCAGCTGCAGCCGGGCCAGCAGGGCGTGCGGGTCGCGCAGCGCCTGGCGCCAGAGCTGCTGCCAGCGCGCGGGCGCGCCTGGCGACTGGGGCCGGGGGAAGGCGGAAAGCTGCATGGAGAGGGGGCCTGCGGTTATCATGGGGGCAGAAAAACAGTCGCCCACCGGCATCCGGTGGGCTTTCCATTCTAACGGCTCGCCGCACCCGCGGCGTTTCTGCCACTCAGGAGTTTACGCATGGCCAGCTACGGCATGAACGACGTCAAGAACGGGATGAAGATCCTGGTCAACAACCAACCGGCCGTCATCATCGACACCGAATACGTCAAGCCGGGCAAGGGCCAGGCCTTCACCCGCGTGAAGTACCGCCTGATTAAGGACGGCCGTACCCAGGAAGTGACCATGAAGTCGACCGACTCGCTGGATGCAGCCGACGTCGTCGATACCGACATGAACTTCATGTACAGCGACGGCGAGTACTGGCATTTCATGGACCCGGAGTCCTTCGAACAGGTCCAGGCCACCAAGGCCGGCATGGGCGGCGCCGAGAAGTGGCTGAAGGGCGAAGAGTCCTGCGTGGTCACCCTGTGGAACGGCGAGCCGATCTTCGTTCAGCCGCCGAACTTCGTCGAACTGAAGATCACCGAAACCGATCCGGGCGTCCGTGGCGACACCTCGGGCGGCGGCGGCAAGCCGGCCACCCTGGAAACCGGTGCCGTGGTCCGCGTGCCGCTGTTCGTCAACCAGGACGAAGTGATCCGCGTTGACACCCGTTCGGGCGAATACTCCGCACGCGTCAAATAAGGTTCCGGCCGCAGGCCGACCTTGCTGCAGAGCCGAGCCATGCTCGGACACGCGCCAGCGCATTCGCGCTGGCGCTCCCATGATCTGCTTCGGCAGATCATGGGCCCCGCTTCACGGGTCTCCAGACCCCGCCGCTTCGCGGCAGCCCCTGACCCAGGGGCGTGTCCCCAGAAGTATCTCGCCGCCCCCCAGCCAGTGAGCCCGCATGAGCGATAGCCCGCACCTCCCCGAAGCCTGCGACCTGCTCATCGAAGCTGGTCATGTCGTTCCGATCGAGCCGCATGCGGTGGTGCTGGAAGACCATGCCGTTGCCGTGCGTGGCAGCGAGATCGTGGCCATCCTGCCGCGTGCCGAGGCGCGCGCACGCTTCCGTGCCGCGCAGGTGGTCAGCCGCCCCGAGTCGGCGCTGATGCCGGGCCTGGTCAACGCGCACACGCACAACCCGATGACCCTGCTGCGCGGCGTCGCCGACGACCTGCCGCTGATGACCTGGCTGCAGCAGCACATCTGGCCGGTGGAAGCGGCCGTGATCGGGCCGGAATTCGTGGCCGACGGCACCACCCTGGCCATCGCCGAGATGCTGCGCGGCGGCACCACCTGCGCCAACGAGAACTACTTCTTCGGCGACGTGCAGGCCGCGGTCTACAAGAAGCACGGTTTCCGCGCGCTGGTCGGCGCGGTCATCATCGATTTCCCCACCGCCTGGGCCAGGACCGATGACGAATACTTCGCCAAGGCTGGTGAACTGCACGACCAGTGGCGCACCGATCCGCTGATCGGGACCGCGTTCGCGCCGCATGCGCCGTACACGGTCAACGATGCCAACTTCGAGCGGGTGCGTATGCTGTCCGACCAGCTCGACATGCAGGTGCACCTGCACACCCACGAGACCGCGCAGGAGATCAACGATTCGATCAAGCTGCACGGCCAGCGCCCGCTGGCGCGGCTGGATCGCCTTGGCCTGGTCAACGACCGCCTGATTGCGGTGCACATGACCCAGCTGACCGATGCGGAAATCCACCTGTGCGCCGAACGCGGCGTCAGCGTCGTGCATTGCCCCGAATCGAACCTGAAGCTGGCCTCCGGCTTCTGCCCGGCCTGCGCCCTGCAGCGCGCCGGTGTGAACCTGGCGATCGGCACCGATGGCTGCGCCAGCAACAACGATCTGGACATGTTCAGCGAGAACCGTACCGCAGCGATCCTGGCCAAGGCCGTGGCCGATGATGCCACCGCGCTGGACGCGGCCACCACGCTGCGCGCAGCGACGCTGGGCGGTGCCCGTGCGCTGGGCTTTGCTGACCGCATCGGTTCGATCGAAGTCGGCAAGCAGGCCGACCTGGTCTGTGTCGACCTGTCGGCGCTGGAAACCCAGCCGCTGCACAACGTGCTGTCGCAGCTGGTGTATGCCACCGGCCGCCAGCAGGTCAGCGACGTCTGGATCGCCGGCAAGCCGAAGCTGGTGCAGCGCGAGCTGGTCGGCATGGACCTGCCGGGCATCATCGCCAACGCGCGCCAGTGGCGCGAGCGTATCCGTCATATCCGCGCCTGACCCCCGGCGCCGCAAGGACCCCTCATGACTGCCCCCCACGCTTCCTCCAATTTCGATCAGGCCGAGCTGGACAAGTTCGCCGCGCTGGCCAACCGCTGGTGGGATGCTGACGGCCCGCAGAAGCCGCTGCATGCGCTGAACCCGGTGCGCCTGAAGTACGTCGCCGACCGCGTGCCGTTGCGTGGCGCGCGCGTGCTCGACATCGGCTGCGGTGGCGGACTGCTGAGCGAAGCACTGGCGCAGGCCGGCGCCGACGTCACCGCCATCGACCTGGCCCCGGAACTGGTGAAGGTCGCGCGCCTGCATGCGCTGGAAAGCGGCGCCAAGGTCGACTACCGCGTGCAGGCCGCCGAGGATCTGGCCGCCGAGCAGCCGGGCAGTTTCGATGTGCTCACCTGCATGGAAATGCTCGAGCACGTGCCAGACCCGGGCGCGATCATCGACGCCTGCAAGCGCCTGCTGAAGCCGGGCGGCCACCTGTTCCTGTCGACCATCAACCGCACCGCGGCCGCCTTCGCGGTGGCGATTGTCGGCGCCGAGTACGTGGCGCGGCTGCTGCCCAGGGGCACCCACCACTACCAGGAATTCATCAAGCCGGCCGAGCTGGCGCGCTGGCTGCGCGAGGCCGACCTGCAGCTGGTGGATGTCAGCGGCATGGCCTACGAGCCGTGGCGCAACCATGCCCGCCTGAGCAGCCGCACCGACATCAACTACCTGGCCTACGCGGTCAAGCCGGCATGACCTCCGCCCGCTTCCCGCGTGCGGTGCTGTTCGACCTGGATGGCACGTTGCTGGACAGCGCGCCGGACTTCGTCGCCACCTGCAATGCGATGCTGGCCGAGCGGGGCCGGGCAGCGGTCGATCCGGCGCAGCTGCGGCCGGTGGTCTCCAAGGGCTCGCGCGCGATGGTCGGGGCCGCTTTCCCGGACCTGGATGCCGCTGCGCGCGATGCATTGATCCCGGAATTCCTGCAGCGCTACGAAGCGCTGATCGGCCAGTACGCGGTGCTGTTCGACGGCGTGGCCGGCATGCTCGCCGCGCTGGATGAGGCCGGTACGGTATGGGGCATCGTCACCAACAAGCCGGAGTACCTGGCGCGCCTGATCCTGCCGCAGCATGGTTGGCAGCAGCGATGCGCGGTGCTGGTCGGCGGTGACAGCCTGGCCGAGCGCAAGCCGCACCCGCTTCCACTGCTGCACGCTGCGCAGGCCATTGGCATGGCCGCCGAAGACTGCGTGTACGTGGGTGATGACGAGCGCGACATCATCGCTGCACGTGCTGCCGCGATGCCGTCGGTGGCGGCGCTGTGGGGCTACCGCCTGCACAGCGACGATCCGCTGGCCTGGCAGGCCGACGTGCTGGTCGAGAACGCTGAACTTCTGCAACTGGCCAGTCTCTGGCCGACCCGGCCGGCAGCCCCGGCCCAGCCGTAAGGAATCCCGTAGTGAGCAGTACCGCGCTGGACAGTTTCCTCGACAAGTGGCGCAGCCGTTGGCCGGAATGGTCGGTGGCCGCCCCGTTCGTGGCCGAACCGCAACGCGAGCTCGCAGTGGCGTGGTTTGCGCTGCTGCAGGAGTTCGACGACATGCTCAACACCAGCGGCGATCCGCTGCCCGCCGATGCCAAGCTGGCGTGGTGGGGCGAGGAGCTGCGCAGCTGGGCAGGGCATCGTTCGCGCCATCCGCTGGGCCGTCTGCTGGAGCCGGTGCGTGCGCCGTGGGTGCAACTGGCCGAAGCACTGCCGGACCTCGTTGAAGCGCGTACCGTTGCGCTGGATGCAGCCGGTGCCGAGCGTGCGCTGGCCAATTACGCCGACGCCGTGGCCGCAGTGGAAGCGGCCTTGTTTGCCGACAAGCCGCGCACCGGCGCCGGTCGTGCGGTGCAGCTGCAGACCCTGGCCCAGCGCCTGCAGGATGCCGGCGTGGCCGGTGTGCCGCGCAGCCTGTTGGATGAGGATTCCAGCACGGCCGCGCAGCGCTGGGCCCAGTACCTGTTGAAAGGATGGGGCAGCCGCGTGCCGGGTCCGCGCCCGCGGCGCGTGTGGTCGAGCCTGGCGCGCGCCCGCGTTGCCGCGCAGGCCGCAGGCAAGCCAATCGAAGCCGCCCCGGTGCGCACGTTGCTGCGCGTGTGGTGGGCCGCGCGCGGTTGATCGATTCTGGTGGGTGCGGACCTTGATCCGCATCCTGTCTGTAGAGCCGAGCCCATGCTCGGCTCGGCTCCCCGCGCCAGCGCAACAGCAGCCGAGCATGGGCTC
>NZ_KV791417.1:0-28208 GCF_001807895.1 Stenotrophomonas sp. HMSC10F07 | reverse complement strand
CCCGCCCGGCCTCTGACAGTTTCCGTGCGCGTCCGCCACGGAAGATCAAAAAAAGAAAAGTCAAAATCAAAAGCGGGTCGCTTCGCTTGCATCCACGCGTGGCGTGGATGTGTGTCGACCAAGGTCGACACCTACCCAAGCAATGGTGCGCCGCGATCTGTCAGAGGCGGGGCGGTGTCGGGCGGCGGGGTATCCGCGGCATGGATGCCGCGGCTAAGCCTACACGGACGTACTTGCGGCGTCCCCGCCGCCCGACACCGCCCCGCCAAGCTTCAGGACACCAACCGCTGCTGTTGCTGTTGCTCTAGCCCATCAGCGGGTCCCGGGCCGCAGGCCCGGGCAACAAACCCCTACCGGTCGTCGTGCAGTTCGCCGCCGGGCAGGAACACCCACGTGCGGGTGACCTGCAGGATGTCGATCTCGTCCTCGGTCTTTGGCAACGGCGGGAACGGCTGCGCCAGCGTCACCACCCGCAGCGCCGCTTCATCCAGCAGCGGCGTCCCGCTTGAACGCAGGATGCGGCTGCTCTCCACGCTGCCATCGCGGCGCACGCCCACGCTGATCACCACCTGGCCGCCGAGCCGGCGCTGCCGGGCCTCGTCCGGGTAATTCAGGTTGCCGACGCGCTCGGCGCGGTCGACCCAGGCGCGCAGGTAATTGGCATAGGCATATTCACGCGTGCTGGCCGACACGAACTTGCGATTCGGGCGCTTGGCATACTGCGCCGAGCGCAGATGCACCTCGGCAGCCAGTCGCGCCATCTCCACGTCGCGCTGCTCGCGTGCACTCAACGGCGCGTCCGGCTCGGGGCGTTCCGGGGATGGCTGGGCCTGCGCCTGTGCCACCGAGTCCTGTCCGTTGCGGCTGCTGACCACCCGTGCCTGCGGCGGCGGAACCGGCGCGGCCGATTGCTGTTGCTGCGGCACCGGGCTCAACCCGGACTGGGCCTGCGGCACGATGCCGGCCTGGTTGTCGCGCGGACGCTGTGCGCGGTCGTGCTCGCCACCGCCTTCCTGGTTGGCGGCGGCAAGGAAATCAGCCTGCTTTGGCGTCAGTGCGGTGCGCGTCTGGCTGAAGATCACTTCCAGCGTCGGCACCAGCGGAGCATCGCCTTTCACGGCGAAGCCCACGCCCAGGATCAGCAGGGCGTGGACCAGCACCGACAGTGCGATGGTGGCCCCCAGCCGTTGCGCTTCGCGTGGCGGCGGGGGCAGAACGGCAGGTGCGGACGGCATCAGCGCAGGCCGGCCTCGAGCGCGTCGAACAGGGTGCCGGCAATGTTCAGGCCGTACTGCGCGTCGAGCTCGCGCACGCAGGTCGGGCTGGTCACGTTGACCTCGGTCAGGTAATCGCCGATCACGTCCAGGCCGACGAAGCGCATGCCACGACGCTTCATCTCCGGGCCGACCTGGCCGGCGATCCAGCGGTCACGCTCGCTCAACGGGCGCCCTTCGCCACGGCCGCCGGCCGCCAGGTTGCCGCGGAACTCGTCACCCTGGGGAATGCGCGCCAGGCAGTAATCGACCGGTTCGCCGTCGACCAGCAGGATGCGCTTGTCGCCGGCGCTGATGTCGGGAATGAACTTCTGGGCCAGCGCCAGCTTGCGGCCGCCGTCGGTCAGTGTCTCCAGGATCACGTTCAGGTTCGGATCGCCCTGGCCGCTGCGGAAAATCGAGCGGCCGCCCATGCCGTCCAGCGGCTTCAGCACGGCCTGGCCGTGTTCGAGGGCGAAGGCCTTCAGCGCCTTGGCATCGCGGCTGACCAGGGTCGGCGGGCAGCACTGCGGGAACAGCAGGGCTGCCAGCTTCTCGTTGTAGTCGCGCAGGCCCTGCGGGTTGTTGACCACGCAGGCACCGGCAGCGGCGGCCACGTCCAGCACCTGGGTGTCGTAGATGTACTCGGCGTCGACCGGCGGGTCCTTGCGCATCAGCACGATCTGGCCGGGTCCGAACTCGGTACGGCTGAACTCACCCAGCTCATACCAGCCGGCCGGGTCGTCGCGCACCTGCAGCGGCGCGGTCTGGGCCACCGCCACGCCACCTTCCAGGGCCAGTCCGCCCGGCCGCACGTAGTGCAGGGCATGGCCGCGGCGCTGGGCTTCCACCAGCATGGCGAAGGTGGTGTCCTTGGCGATCTTGATGTGGGCGATG
Source organism: Stenotrophomonas sp. HMSC10F07 (assembly GCF_001807895.1). Lineage (NCBI taxonomy): Bacteria > Pseudomonadati > Pseudomonadota > Gammaproteobacteria > Lysobacterales > Lysobacteraceae > Stenotrophomonas > Stenotrophomonas sp. HMSC10F07. The sequence continues at coordinate 26,058 of NZ_KV791417.1, read as the reverse complement.
GGGTCCATCACCACGATGACGTTCAACGGCATGGTCGCACCTGTCAGGCAAGGCGTTGATGGTAGCGGCAACGCCGGTCGCGCGCCTCCCTGCCATACTGCAACGCAGCGTCCGCCCGGCGGTCGCGCACTCATTGCGAAACCCGTCACGTTCAGGAGGGGGCCATGCCCCGCGCCGTGGGGCGGCCTTGAAGCGGGCGCGGAAAGTGCGATATAGATACGCTTTCGCAGCGGCCCCCGCCAGAGATCGGGCCGTGCGCTTGGGGATAGGCAATGACTGAAAACACGACTGCGGGCGGGGAACTCGCAGGACTCCGGGTGATGGTCATCGATGATTCGAAGACCATCCGCAGGACTGCGGAAACGCTGCTCAAGCGCGAAGGCTGCGAGGTGGTCACCGCCACCGACGGCTTCGAAGCGCTTGCCAAGATCGCAGACCAGCAACCGCAGATCATCTTCGTCGACATCATGATGCCGCGCCTGGACGGGTACCAGACCTGCGCGCTGATCAAGGGCAACCAGCTGTTCAAGGCGACCCCGGTCATCATGCTGTCGTCCAAGGATGGCCTGTTCGACAAGGCGCGGGGACGCATCGTCGGCTCGGAGCAGTACCTGACGAAGCCTTTTACGCGTGAAGAACTGCTGGGTGCCATCCGCACATACGTCAACGCCTGACCAGGGGGGAAAGGCACAATGGCTCGTATCGTCCTGATCGAGGATTCACCGACCGACCGCGCGGTGTTCACCCAGTGGCTGCGCCGTGCCGGCCACGAAGTGCTGGAAGCGGACAACGCCGAGGATGGCCTGCAGCTGGTCCGCGACCAGGTGCCGCAGCTGGTGCTGATGGACGTGGTCCTGCCCGGCATGAGCGGTTTCCAGGCGACCCGTGCGATGGCCCGTGATGCGGCGATCAAGCACATCCCGGTGATCATCGTCAGCACCAAGGCGATGGAAACCGACAAGGCCTGGGGCCTGCGCCAGGGCGCCGCCGATTACATCGTCAAGCCGCCGCGCGAGGATGAACTGATCGCGCGGATCAACGAACTGGTGGCCTGATGCGCTCGCCCTTCGACATCCTTGAAGCCTATGAACGGCGCAGCCTGGCCCATGCGGTGCAGCTGCCCGGGAAGCAGTTTGCCCAAGACCTGTGGCGTGGCGTGGGTTTCCGCGTCGGCCAGCGCCGGCTGGTGTCCGATTTCCGCGAAGTGGTGGAAATCGTACCGATGCCGCCGGTGACCCCGGTGCCCTGTGCGCAGCCCTGGCTGCTGGGCGTGGGCAACCTGCGCGGCAACCTGTTCCCGGTGGTCGACCTGAAGTACTTCCTGGAAGGCACGCGCACCGTGCAGCAGGAAGGCCAGCGCGTGCTGATCATGCGCCAGGCCGGCGGCGACGTCGCACTGACCATCGATGAACTGTTCGGCCAGCGCAGCTTCGAGCTGGACCAGCAGATCGAAGCGGGCACGTTGGCCGAAGGCCGCTACGGGCATTTCGTCGATCGTGCTTTCCATGCCGACGGCCACGACTGGGGCGTGTTCTCGCTCTCGCTGCTGTCGCGCACCCCTGAATTCCGGCAAGCCGCGGCCTGAGGCCGGGCATCGCCCCCTGCATTGAAGATCGAGGTTGAACGATGAGTACTGCTTCGGACGCCACCAAGACCGGCAAGCTGCGGCTGGGCGGCAGCAACCTCTGGCTGTTCCTGCTGCTGGCATCGATGATCCTGTTCGGCGTCAACACCGGCGTCGCCACTTGGCAGGGCAGCCGCCTTGCCGACGCCGGCTCCAAGGCCGCCGACCTGCAGGTGCTGTCGCAGCAGCTGGCCAACCAGGGACGTGACGCGGTCGGCGGCAACGCCCAGGCCTTCACCGCCTTCAAGGCCACCCGCAACGCGATCGAGCAGAACGTGTCGACCCTGCAGGGACGCTACGGCAAGGAGCCGGGCGTAGCCGGTGCCATCGCCACCCTCGGCGAGACGTGGGCGCCGCTGGGCAAGCAGGCCGGGCAGCTGGTGGCCAGCGAACCGGCCGTGCTGGCGCTGGCCGGCAACGCGAACAACTTCACCGGCGCAGTGCCGGGCCTGCAGGCCCAGCTGAACGAGCTGGTGCGTGCGATGTCCGCTTCCGGCGCGCCGTCGTCGCAGGTGTACAGCGCGCTGCAGCAGGTCGTGGTGGCCGGTTCGATGGCCCGCCGCGTGACCGAAATGCGTGCCGGCGGCAGCGCCGCGGCGACCTCCGGCGATGCGCTGGCACGTGACATCACCGTGTTCTCGCAGGTGCTCGACGGCCTGCGCAACGGCAACGAGGAACTGGGCATCACCGCCGTGCGCGGTGCCGCCGCCGTGGCCGCGCTGGAACAGTCGCAGCAGAAGTGGGAAGCGATGAAGCAGGACGCCGACGCGATCCTGGCCAGCTCGCGCCAGCTGTTTGCGGCGCAGTCCGCTGCCACCGCGCTGGGCCAGGGTTCGGCACACATGCTGGATGACAGCCGCAAGTTGTTCGACGCGTTCTCCTCGTTCGGCTCGGTATCCGACACCCGCCTGTTCCCGAACTTCTGGATTGGCGTGGTCTCCGGTGCGCTGTCGCTGATCGCGATCATCGGCTTCGTCTCCACCAACGTGCGCAGCCGCTCGCGCGAGCAGGAACTGCGCTACCAGACCCAGGTGGAATTCAACAGCCGCAACCAGCAGGCGATCATGCGGCTGCTGGACGAAATCTCCTCGCTCGGCGAGGGCGACCTGACGGTGAAGGCCTCGGTGACCGAGGACATGACCGGCGCGATCGCCGACGCGATCAACTACGCGGTGGACGAGCTGCGCCACCTGGTGACCACCATCAACGACACCTCGGCCAAGGTCGCGATGTCCACCCAGGAAACCCAGGCCACCGCCATGCAGCTGGCAGAGGCGGCGGGCCACCAGGCCAACCAGATCACCTCGGCCTCGGACCGCATCGGCGAAATCGCGGCGAGCATCGAGCAGGTGTCGCGCAACTCGGCCGAGTCGGCCGACGTGGCACAGCGTTCGGTGGTGATCGCCGCCGAGGGTGCCGGCGTGGTGCGCGAGACCATCCAGGGCATGGACCAGATCCGTGACCAGATCCAGGAAACCTCCAAGCGCATCAAGCGCCTGGGCGAGTCGTCGCAGGAAATCGGCTCGATCGTGGAACTGATCAACGACATTTCCGAGCAGACCAACATCCTGGCGTTGAACGCGGCGGTGCAGGCCGCGTCGGCCGGTGAAGCGGGCCGCGGTTTCGCGGTCGTGGCCGACGAAGTGCAGCGCCTGGCAGAACGCACCTCGGGTGCGACCCGACGCATCGAAAACCTGGTCCAGGCCATTCAGGCCGACACCAATGAAGCGGTCACCTCGATGGAGCAGACCACGGCCGAAGTGGTGTCTGGTGCGCGCCTGGCCGAGGACGCCGGTACCGCGCTGACCGAGATCGAACGCGTGTCAAACGCGCTGAACACCCTCATCAAGAACATCTCCATCGCCGCCCAGCAGCAATCGGCCGCCGCCTCGGACATCACCCGCACCATGGGCGTGATCCGGCAGATCACCGGGCAGACCTCGCAGGGTGCCGGACAGACCGCCGAGTCGATCGGCCACCTCGCGCAGCTGGCGGCGGACCTGCGCCGTTCGGTCGCCGACTTCAAGCTGCCGGCGTGACACGGGCAGAGCGGCGAGCAAGGAACCAGTCGATGAAGCATTTCCATTCCCCACGCCAGAACTCGCGCGGCCACCGCGCGGCGGCGAACGGAGCGCGTCCATGAGCAGTCTGCGCGATGCGATGAGCCACGCAGCGCTGGGCTGGGTCAAGCCCGAGCTGGACGAGACCCTGCGCCAGGTGCGCAACGAGGTCGAGTACTACGCCGAAGACCCGACCGATGCCAGCCGCATGCGCATCTGCGCCGGCTACCTGCACCAGGTGCAGGGCACCCTGCGCATGGTCGAGCTGTATGCCCCGGCGATGGTGGCCGAAGAGCTGGAGCAGCTGGCCAACGCCATCGGCGCCGGCCGCGTGGCCGACCGTGATGAAGCCTGCGCAACCCTGATGCGTGGCAGCGTGCTGCTGCCCGACTATCTGGAGCGCCTGCAGAACGGCCATCGCGACATTCCGATCGTGCTGATGCCGCTGCTCAACGAGATCCGTGCGTCGCGCGGCGAAGAAGGCGTCACTGACAGTGTGCTGCTGGCCTTTGCGCCGGACAGCGTCACCGCCACCGAGGCCGAGCTGGACCATGCCCGTGGCAGCCTGAGCGGGCGTAATCGCGAGCTGCTCGACACGGTCGGCAGCGCGGTGAAGGAAGAACTGCTGCGCATCAAGGATGCGCTTGACCTGCACCTGCGCACAGGTGGTGCGCCGGAACAGCTGCAGACCCAGGCCAACGAGCTCGGCGCCGTGGCCGATACGCTGGGCATGATGGGCCTGGGCGTTGCCCGCGGCGTGGTCGTGCAGCAGCGCGATGCGCTGCGCGGCGTGGTCGAAGGTCGCCAGCAGATCGACGAGAACCTGCTGCTGGATATTGCCGGTGCACTGCTGTACGTCGATGCCTCGCTGGACGACCAGGTTGCCCATCTGGGCGCCGGCGGCAGTGGCGAGGACGACCCGAGCGCGGTCGAGAACCGGCGAACGGTGGAGGTGCTGGCGCATGAAGCCATCGCCAACTTCGCCGCTGCCCGCGAGCATTTCGTCGCCTTCATCGAAACCAGCTGGAACCATGCCGAGCTGCAGGATGTGCCACGCCTGCTGGGCGATGTGTCCGGCGCGCTGCGCATGCTCGACCTGGGTACCGCCGCCGATTACCTGCGCGGCGTGCAGCAGTACATCGAGGCCGAACTGATCGGCCGCCAGCGCGTGCCCAGCGGCCGCCAACTGGACACCCTGGCCGATGCCATGGCCAGCCTGGAGTACTACCTGGAAGCCCTGCGCGACCGCCGCCCGGGCCGAGAGGACATCCTCGAAATCACCCGCAGCAGCCTCGAGGCACTGCGCTACTGGCCGCTGCCGGAGCACAATGCCGTTGCGCCGGACGCGCCGGCACTGCTGCCGGTCCAACGTGAGCCGGTTGCGTTGCACGCCGAGCCCCTGCAGCCGGAGCGCATCGGGGTTCCGGTGCAGCCTGCGGCGCCCGCTGCCGGCGACGTGCCGGTGCCACTGCCGGACTTCACCTTCGATCAGCCGCCGGCCTCGCCGGCGCCGATGGTGTCCGACAACCGCCTGATGTTCGGCGCGCTGGGCACCGTGGCAGCCGTGGCCGCCAGCACGGCTGATACCGGTGCTTCGCCGTTGCCGACGCACGACGATGCGGACGCATCGCTGGTCTTCGCGGCATCCAGCGCACCTGCGCCGGATGTCCCGCAGTGGGAGCTGGCGCCGTTCCATCCGGAGGCCGACGCCATCGTGCCTGCCGATGACGAGCGCAGCCCGACCTTCGCCAGTTTCGATCCGGTCAGCTTCGAGCTGGCCGAGGGTGATCACTCCGGTGCGCCGCAGTGGTCGCTGTCCGGGGCGCCGCAGATGCTTGAGGAAAGCGCAGCGCCTGTGATCGATGAGAGGACGGACGCGGTGGATTCCTCCGCGACCGCTTTCGATGCTGCACCGGTGTTCGACCCGGTGGCGGCCGAACAGGATGCGGCTGCCGTGGCCGACGACGTGGTGTTCCGCTTCGATGCCGACGCGCTGGACAACGCTGACGACGTGCTGTCGCTGCATGCGATGGAAACGCTGTCGCTGGACGATGACGCCGCGTTGCATCCGTCGCTGGAGATCGTCGATGCCGTCGTTCCGCCGCTGGCCGGGGTGGATGAGGCCCCGGATGACCTGCCGGTACCGTCGATCACGTCGCCGTTGATCGATGCGGCGCCTCCTGCGGCGGATACGTCCGCTCCGGCCGTGTCGGTGATCGATATCGACACCATCGCGCCGATCGATTTCAGCGAGGCCGACGCCCAGTTCTTCGCCGAGTTGAGTGCGGCCGCTGCCGGCTTCAATCCACAGGCGATGGCCGCTGCGGCAGCGCCGGAGGCGGTGGATTCGGCCGTTGCCGGGACCGACGCTGACACCAATGCGGGCTTCGACGCCGGTTTCGACGACGATGCCGAGAACATCGACGAGGACATCCGCGAGGTGTTCCTGGAAGAGTTCGACGATGAGCTGGCCAATCTCGGCACGCTGCTGCCGGCATGGCGCATGCAGCCGGACAACATGGACCGGCTGCGCCCGATCCGCCGCATCTTCCATACCCTCAAGGGCAGTGGCCGCCTGGTCGGCGCACGCACCCTGGGTGAGTTCGCGTGGAAGATCGAAGGCATGCTCAACCGCGTGCTGGATGGCAGCCGCGCCGCATCTCCCGCCGTGCTGGCGATGGTCGACAACGCGCATGCGGCGCTGCCGCAGCTGAACGCGGCGCTGCGCCATGGCCACCGCATCAGCGTCGACCTGCAGGCCATGCAGGCCATCGCCGATCGTGTCGGTGCAGGCGAGGAGACCTACTACGTACCCCTGCCTGGGGCCACTGCATCGGTTGCACCGGTGGCCGAAGTCGAGGGCGAAGAGGAGATCAGCCGCATTCTCGACACCGAGGCTGCCGGATCTGCGCCGGCTGACAGCGTTGTGGAGGGCGAAATCGCTGGCACGCCGGCCAACATCGACAGCGTGCTGCGCGAGATTCTCGAGGCCGAGGTGGAAGTCCATCAGGCCACCCTGCAGGACTGGCTGCGTTCGGCGCAGCAGGCACCGCAGCCTGTCAGCGACGCACTCCTGCGCGCAGTGCACACCATGAACGGCGCCTTCGCGATGACCGAAGTGCCCGAGATCACGGCTGTAACCGGCGGTGCAGAGTCCTACATCAAGCGTGCACTGGCCGCCGAAGTGGTGCCGGGTGATGAGGGCGTGGCCGCGCTGGATGCGACCGCGCAGGCGATCACCGCCACCATGGAAGCGCTGCAGGCCGAACAGCCGCGTATCGCACCGCAACAGGTACTGGCACAGCGCCTGCAGGCGCTGGCCAGCGAGTTGCCGGAAGCGCGCTGGCCGATGGTGGGCCTGGAGGACGACGAAGCTGAGCTGGCGCTGGATGACGAACCGACGGCGGAATGGGATGCGGACGCCCCGGCAGCCGTCGCGCCTGAAACCGATGCGGTACCGCTTTCGTCCGTCGCGCCGGAGCAGGAACCACAGGCAGTTGCCGATGTCGCCGAAACCCCGGTCGAGGATGCCGCGATCGAGGGCGATGGCGGGCTGGAGGTCGGTGAGCTGACCGCCAGCGACGATCTTTCGCGCTACTTCGATGCCGGATGGCCGTCGGTACCGGGTGAGGGAGCGGCGTCGCTACCGGTGGTCGAATCGATCCAGGTGGCCGACGACGTTCCGGGCGCTGAGGTAGACGGTGTCCAGGCGGAGGCCGAAAGCGCGCCGCTGTTGGCCGACGATGCCGGTTTGACCGTCGTGGACGATCTGTCGCCGTACCTGGATGCCAGTGCGCTGCCGGTCGACGACCGCGATGCCGAAGAGATTCCTGATGCTGTCGAAGCCGTCGCATCGGACCTGAATGCGTCCTCGTTCGATCACGTGCACGTCGCGGACGCTGAGGCATTCGAGACGCCTGCTGCACTGCCACTCGACAGCGAGCTGTCGAGCCTGCAGGATGAAATGGCTGCGCCGGGGTTTGCAGAACCGGTCTCGCTGGACGCCGCGCTCGAGGCCGGCCTGCACGTGATCGACGAAGAGCAGCCCCTGGCCGACGACGGGCAATGGTCCGTGCTCGGCCTGCAGGCCAGCGAACTCGCGCCGGGCGAGGCGGAAGCCTTTGCCGAGGATGCGGACGTCGGCGGGGAGGCGGCGATCGGTGAAGGAGAGAGCGCCGATCAGCCGTCCCCGGCGACGGTGAATGAGGAGATCGCGGAGGCCGCGACGCCGGCCACCGCCGGACCGGTGCGGTTCTTCGAACTGGAAGACGCGCCGGGCCAGGTGGAAGTCCACGCCGAAGCTGCCGATGCCGATGCCGATGCCGTGTCGGATGCCCCGGCCGTTGGCGCGCCTGACGCCGACGTGGTTGAAACCGTGGCACCCGACGTCCTTGACATCCCGTTGCCGGAAGACAGCGCCGATACGCTCGACTTCAGCGTCTACGATCGCGAGCTGGTCGACATCTTCGTCGAGGAAGGCAAGGACCTGCTCGACCACTGCGATGGCCTGATCAGCGAGCTGCGCGATGCGCCGCAGGACCGCGAGGTGCTGGCCGGCCTGCAGCGTGACCTGCATACCCTGAAGGGTGGCGCACGCATGGCCGGCATCAACGCCATCGGCGATCTTGGCCACAGCATCGAATCGTTGCTGGAAGCCGTCGCCGCTGGTCGCACCGAGATCGAACGCCGCGATGTGCAGTTGCTGGAGCGCGGATTTGATCGGCTGCACCAGCTGCTCACCCGCACCGGCGACCACCGCGTGGTGGAACCGGCGCAGGACCTGGTCGACGCGTTCGAAGTGCGTACCACCACCGATATCGCTGCGGCGGCTGCTGCAGCCGCAGCCGCAGCCAACGTGGCGAGCGTCGCAGAAGCCACTTCGGCACCGGTTGCCAGTCCGGCACCGGCACTGCTTGATGCGCCACTGTCGGCACCGCTGCCGGCCGAAGGCGTGGTCGATGAAGATCCGCTGGCACGCCCGCAGCAGGAACAGGTGCGCGTGCGCGCGGATCTGCTCGACCGCCTGGTCAACCATGCCGGTGAAGTGGCGATCTACCGCTCGCGCCTCGAGCAGCAGCTCGGCGCGTTCCGTGGTGCGATGGGCGAGCTGGAGCGCACCAATGCGCGACTGCGCGACCAGCTGCGCCGGCTCGACCTGGAAACCGAAGCGCAGATCGTCGCCCGCTACCAGCGTGAGCAGGACCAGGCAGACCAGAAGTTCGATCCGCTGGAGCTGGACCGCTTCTCCACGCTGCAGCAGCTCAGCCGTGCGCTGAACGAATCGGCGGCCGACCTTGGCGGCCTGCAAGGGGTACTGGACGATCTGTCGCGCCAGTACGATTCGCTGCTGCAACAACAGTCGCGCGTCAGCTCCGAGCTGCAGGACGGCCTGATGCGCGCGCGCATGGTGCCGTTCGATGGCCTGGTGCCGCGGCTGCGCCGAGTGGTCCGCCAGTCCGGCATGGATACCGGCAAGCAGGTGCACCTGACCCTGGAAGGCACTCACGGCGAACTGGACCGCAATGTTCTCGATCGCATGGTCGCGCCGCTCGAACACATGCTGCGCAACTCGGTGGCCCATGGCCTGGAAGCGCCGGAACAGCGCCGCGCCGCCGGCAAGCCGGAAGAGGGCGAAGTTGCCATCCGCCTGCACCGTGAGGGCTCGGAAATCGTGCTGGAAGTGGCCGATGACGGTGCCGGCCTCGATCGCGAAGCGATCCGCCGCCGCGCCATCGACCGTGGCCTGTTGGCCGCCGACGCGCAGCCGAACGATCAGGAACTGGACAACCTGATTTTCGCCTCCGGTTTCTCCACCGCCGACCAGGTCAGCCAGCTGGCCGGTCGTGGCGTGGGCATGGACGTGGTGCGCAACGAAGTGCGCCAGCTGGGCGGCTCGGTCGACATCCAGTCGGTGCGCGGCCAGGGCGTGCGCTTCACTCTGCGCCTGCCGCAGACGCTGGCCGTCACCCAGGCGGTGTTCGTGCAGATCGGCGAGACCACCTTCGCCGTGCCGGTGGCCTCGGTCAGCGGTATCGGCCGCCTGTCGCGCGAACGTTTCGAGGCCGCCGACAGCAGCTACCGCTACAGCGGCGAAGACTATCCGTTGTATGACCTCGGCAGCCTGGTCGGGCAGGCCCCGGCGCGTGCCGATGGCCAGGACCAGGTGCCGCTGTTGCTGGTCCGCGCCGGCGACCTGCGTGCAGCCGTGGCGATCGATCAGGTGCTGGGCAACCGCGAAATCGTGGTCAAGCCGGTGGGCCTGCAGATCGCATCGGTACCGGGCATCTACGGTGCCACCATCACCGGCGATGGCCGCGTGGTGGTGATCCTGGACGTCGCGCCGCTGGTGCGCCGCTTCCTGGCCAATCCGACGGCACCGGTGCTGGCCAATGCGCCGCGCGACGAACGCCAGGTACCGCTGGTGATGGTGGTCGATGACTCGCTGACGATGCGCAAGGTGACCGGTCGCATCCTCGAACGCCACAACTTCGAAGTCAGTGTCGCCCGCGATGGCGTGGAAGCACTGGAGCGGTTGGAAGAGCGCGTGCCGGACCTGATGTTGCTGGACATCGAGATGCCGCGCATGGACGGCTACGAGCTGGCCACTGTGATGCGTGCCGATCCGCGTTACAGGGATGTGCCGATCGTGATGATCACCTCGCGCAGCGGCGACAAGCACCGCCAGCGTGCCTTCGAGATCGGTGTCCAGCGTTATCTGGGCAAGCCGTACCAGGAACTGGACCTGATGCGTAACGTGTACGACCTGCTGGGGATCGCCCGTGTCCGTGAGTGAAACCCATCCGGCCCCGGCCGTCGCCCTGCTGGCCCGCCCCGGTACGGCGCGTGAACGCCTGCGCGAGGCGCTGGCGCATGCCGATGTACAGCTGGTCCTGGAAGATGATCCGAACGGCCTGGAGCCGCAGGTCCTGCAGGCCGCGGCCCCGCAGTTCGTGGTGATCGCGCTGGAAGCTGCCATCGAGGACGCACTGGAACGGTTGGAATCCGTGCTCTCGGCACCGGGGCTGACCCTGGTGTTCGATGAGGCTGAGCTGGCCGCCCGCCGCGACGGCTGGGAGGCGCAACGCTGGGGGCGCCACCTGGCCGCCAAGCTGCACGGCCACCAGCAGGTGTTGCCGCCGGGCGCCGAAGAAGAGCCCAGCCTGCAGCTGGAGCCTGGCCATCCCGCGCCCGCGCCGGCGCCGCAGGAAGAAGCCCTGCGCCCGCACCTGGAACAGGCGCTGAGCTGGGCCGATGACGTTCCGGCCGACGGCCTGTATTCGCCACCGGCAGACCTGCACGAACCGATCGCGCTGGAGCAGGCCTTGGCGGCGCTGCAGCCGGTCGTGCCCGAGCCTCTGGATCCGCCTTCGGCGCCGCAGGCACTGGCCGAACCGGCGACGCCTGCGACACCGCCGGTCTCCTTCGATCACACCGCCTGGTCGCTGGTGGAAGAATCGATCGAAGCGCCCGTATCGGCAGAAGCCGTGGCGCCGGTCGTCGCGCCGCAGCCCTCGTTCGATACCGATCATTTGAGCCTGGTCGATCTGGATGCCGTCGCCCCGGCCGGTGCGCGTGCCGCATCGCTGCTGGTGCTGGCCGGCATCGGTGGCCCGGATGCGTTGCGTCGCCTGCTCGGCGCACTGCCCGCGTCGTTGAGCGTGCCGGTCCTGGTGCACATGCGTCTGGATGGTGGCCGCTACGGCAATCTGGTCAAGCAGATGTCCCGTGTTTCGCCGTTGCCGGTGCAGCTGGCCGAGGCCGGCCAGCACGCGGTGCCGGGCGAAGTGCACGTGCTGGCCGATGATATCGGCGTGCGCGCGGCCAGCGATGGCCTGCATTTCCATAGCGATGCCAACGGTATTTCGCTCGCTTCGCTGCCGGCCGAACACACCGCGCTGGTGCTGCTCAGCGGTGCCGACCTGGCCCACGTAGGCCCGGCGCTGGACCTGGCGGCCGCCGGTGCGTGGGTGGCCGGGCAGGTGGGCGAGGGCTGCTATGACCCGGCGGCGGCCACCGCCGTGGTGGCTGCCGGCATGGTGGCCGGTGAACCGCAGGAACTGGCGCAGGCGATTGCCGCGCGCTGGGGTGAGCAGGACGACAACGGAGACGCACCATGAGCTACGCCAGCAATGACGAAATCCGCGGCGTCCTGATTCAGGCCGGCAACGAGCGCGTGCTGCTGCCCAATGCCACCGTGGCCGAAATGATGTCGCGCGTGCCGGTGCAGCCGGTCTCCGATGCGCCGCGCTGGCTGGTCGGCGAGATCGGCTGGCACGGCTGGCAGGTGCCGCTGGTGTCGTTCGCACGCCTTTCGGGGCTGGGCGAAGAGACGGTGGCCGGCCACAACAAGGTGGTGGTGCTGAAGTCCCTCAGCGGCAACGCGCAGCGCCCGTACTACGCGCTGCTGACGCAGAACTTTCCGCAGCTGATCTCGGTGCCGCGCGACGGCTTGCTGGCCGACGCCTCCGAAGAAACCCTGCCGCAGACCGTGCACATGCGCGTGCTGCTGGGTGAGCAGAGTGCACTGCTGCCGAACCTGGACGCGTTGGAAGCCGCCCTGGATTCGCTGGCGGCCTGATCGGCAATCCGCCGGTCGGATCCCCGGTAGTGCCGGCCGCTGGCCGGCAACCCCATGATCCGGTGGATGCCGGGCAGCGCCCGGCTCTACCACGAACCGGTCCTATCCCAGGTCGCCCAACCGCGCCTGCAACGCCGCGACCGCGGCCAGTCCGGCCGTTTCCGTGCGCAGGATCCGCGGGCCCAGCTGCAGTCCCTGGAACCCGGCCGCTGCCAGCTGGTCGCGGTCGCGCGGCGACCAGCCTCCTTCCGGGCCGATCGCAAGCACGAGGCCCCCTGCCGGAGCGGCCGTCAGCGTCGACAGGCGATGTGCGCCCCGCGGGTCCAGGGTCAGCCGCAGCGTATCGGCCGGCAGTACCGCCGCAGCCTGCGCCAGCGACAGCGGCGAACCCACCTGCGGGATGCGCGCACGCCCGGACTGGCCGCAGGCCGACGTCACCACGTTGTTCCAGTGCGCCACGCGCTTCTCGGCCCGTGCTGGATCGAGCTTCACCTCGGTGCGCTCGGCGTTGACCGGAATGATCGCCGCCACGCCCAGTTCGGTGGCCTTCTGCAGGATCAGGTCCATCTTCTCGCCACGGGCGATGCCCTGCAGCAGGGTGATCGCCAGCGGTGATTCATTGTCGATGGCCTGCACAGCATCGATGCGGACCTGTACCTCGCGCTTGCCGGCCACGGTCAGTGTCGCGCTGTAGTCGTTGCCATCGCCGTTGAACAGCACGCACGTATCGCCCTCGCGCAGGCGCATCACCCGCACCAGGTGGTTGGCCGTCTCTTCCGGCAGGGTCACGGTCTGGCCGCTGTGCAGCGCCAGGTCGATGGGGCAGCGGGTCACGCGCATGCAATCGCCTCGTCGATGGCCGCCAGCGTGGTGTGTGCCAGCAGCTCCAGTTGTTCGTCATCCACGCAATAGGGTGGCATCCAGTACAGCACGTCGCCCAGCGGGCGCAGCACCACGCCGCGCTTGAGGGCGGCCTTGTAAGCGTGCAGGCCCAGCCGCAGGCCCGGATCGAAAGGCGTGCGCCTGTTGCCGTCGCGTGACAGCTCGAACGCCACCACCATGCCGGCCTGGCGCACGTCGGCCACGTGCGGATGGTCGGAAAATGGCGCCGCCAGCGTGCCCATCACCGACGCGATGCCCCGGTTGCGGGCGATCACATCGTCGTCGCGGAAGATGTCCAGCGTCGCCAGTGCCGCCGCGCAGGCCAGCGGATTGCCGGTGTAGCTGTGCGAATGCAGGAAGGCGCGCTCGCGCGAGTCGTCGAGGAAGGCGTCGTACAGCGCCTGCGTGGCCAGCACGGCGGCCAGCGGCAGGAAGCCGCCGGTCAGGCCCTTGGAAAGGCACATCAGGTCCGGCATCACCCCTGCCTGCTCGCAGGCGAACAGGGTACCGGTGCGGCCGAAGCCGGTGGCGATCTCGTCGGCGATCATGAACGCGCCATGGGCATCGCACAGTTCGCGCACGCGCTGCAGATAGACCGGGTCATGCATGCGCATGCCGCCGGCACACTGCAGGCGCGGTTCCAGGATCACCGCGCAGATCTCGCCCGGATGCTGGTCGAACAGCGTGGCCAAGCCGTCGGCAGCCTGCCGTGCGCGATCTGCCGCGCTCTGGCCCGGTTCGGCCAGGTAGGCATCGGGCGATGGCGCGAACAGGCCTTCGGCCAGCAGCGGTGCATAGACGCGGCGATACAGCGGAATATCGCCCAGCGCCAGCGCACCCAGGGTCTCGCCGTGGTAGCCGTTTTCCAGCGCGATGAAGCGCGTGCGCCGTGGCTCGCCGCGGTTCTGGAAATACTGGAAGGCCATCTTCAGCGCCACTTCCACGCCGGCCGAGCCGTTGTCGGCGTAGAACACTTTGGCCAACGGCGCACGGCCGGGCTGGCGTGGCGCCAGCGCCAGCAGGCGCTCGGCCAGGGTGATCGCCGGCTCGTGGCCGAAGCCCGCCAGCATCACCTGTTCCAGCTGCCCGGCCTGCGCCGCGATGGCGCCGCCGATGCGCGGCTCGGCATGGCCGAACAGGTTGGTCCACCAGCTGCTGACGGCGTCCAGGTAGCGGTTGCCGTCGTGATCGATCAGCCATGCGCCTTCACCGCGGGCGATCGGCACCAGTGGCAGGGTGTCCGGATGCTCACGCATCTGCGTGCACGGGTGCCACAGCACCTGCAGGTCGCGTTGCCGCCAGTGCTGGGCCAGCGGGGAGGGGGTTGGGTCTGCTAGCATTTCGGGCTCATGAACATGTTGCTGCCTGCACATTCTATCGGCCCCGGCGCTGGCGCCGGCCGCCGCGGAGATTCCGCATGAACGATGACCGTGCCGGCCGTCGCTTGCCGATCATCCATCGGATCACCGATGAGGAGAACGGCCCCTTCCAGCGCCAGCATCTGGACCTGGAATTCTCCAACGGTGAACGTCGCCGGTTCGAGCGCCTGGTCAGCCGTGGCCACGGCGCGGTGGTGGTGGTGCCGATGCTCGACGATGAGACCGTGCTGCTGGTGCGTGAATACGCCGCGGGCATGCACCGCTACGAACTGGGCCTGGTCAAGGGCCGGATCGACGCCGGCGAAACCCCCGAGCAGGCCGCCGACCGCGAGCTGAAGGAAGAAGCCGGTTACGGTGCGCGCCGGGTCGACGTGCTGCGCGCAATGACCCTTGCCCCGACCTACATGAGCCACCAGTCGTGGCTGGTGGTGGCGCGCGACCTGTACCCGGAAAAGCTGGCCGGCGACGAGCCGGAAGAACTGGAAGTGGTGCCGTGGAAGCTGGCCGAACTGGACCAGCTGATGTTGCGCGAGGACTTCTCCGAGGGACGCTCGCTGGCGGCGCTGTTCATTGCCCGCCAGTGGCTGCAGGGAACGCGATGATCAAACTGACCACGGACCTGCGCGAGACCGCCATCGCCATCGCCCAGCAGGCCGGCCAAGCCATCATGCAGGTGTATGCCGATGGATTCGAGGTCCAGATCAAGGACGACAACAGCCCGGTCACCGCGGCCGACCTGGCGGCCAACCAGGTCATTGAGCTGGGCCTGCGGCAGCTGACACCGGACCTGCCGATCCTGTCCGAGGAATCGGCGCAGGTGGGCTGGGAGCAGCGCCGCCATTGGGGCGCTTACTGGCTGGTGGATCCGCTCGACGGTACCCGCGAGTTCGTCAAGCGCAACGGCGAATTCAGCGTCAACATCGCCTTGATCTACCAGGGCGCGCCGGCCTTTGGTGTGGTGCTGGCGCCGGTCACCGGCATCGTCTGGCATGCCATGCGCGGCGAGCTGGCCTATCGGCGGCAGGGCCTGCATGACACCGTGCTGCGCACCCGCACGCCGGCCACGGCTCCGCTGCGCGTTGCCGCCAGCCGCTCGCACCGCTCGCCGGAAACCGAGGCGCTGCTGGCGCGCATGGGCCGCATCGAGACCATCGCACAGGGCTCGTCACTGAAATTCTGCCGGATCGCCGAAGGCGGCCTGGATGTCTATCCGCGGCTGGGCCCGACCTCCGAATGGGATACCGCCGCCGGCCAGTGCGTGCTGCATGCCGCCGGCGGCGCGGTGCTGTCGGCGGCGACCGGCAAGCCGTTCCGCTACAACCGCCGCGAGACACTGTTGAACGGCGATTTCATTGCCCTTGGTGATACCAGCCTGCCATGGCGCGACTGGTTGTCCGACTGATCCTGGAGGCCGCATGAGCGCGCACGACACCCCCACCACCGGCAGCGCCGCAAGCAGCGAACTGGAGCGCCTGCTGGCGATCATGGCGCGGCTGCGTGACCCGCAGGGCGGCTGCCCGTGGGATCTGGAGCAGAACTTCGCGACCATCGCCCCCTACACCATCGAGGAAGCCTACGAAGTCGCCGATGCGATCGACCGGGGTGACCTGGACGATCTCTGCGACGAGCTCGGCGACCTGCTGCTGCAGGTGGTGTTCCACGCACGCATGGCCGAGGAGCAGGGCGCGTTTGCCTTCGCCGAGGTCGCCCGTGCGATCAGCGACAAGATGCAGCGCCGCCACCCGCACGTGTTCGCCGATGTCAGCGTGGACGATGCCGACGGGGTGACGCGCAACTGGGAGGCGATCAAGCGCGCCGAGCGTGCCGCCAAGGGCGAGCAGGACACCTCCGTACTGGCCGGTATCTCGCGCGGCCTGCCGGAATGGCAGCGGGCGGTGAAGCTGCAGTCGCGCGCGGCCAAGGTCGGTTTCGACTGGCCGGGCCCGCTGCCGGTGCTGGACAAGGCCGCCGAGGAGCTGCAGGAGCTGCGCGAGGAGTTCGAACGTGGCGATGTCGCGGGCAACAAGGCGCGCCTGCAGGAAGAACTGGGCGACCTGCTGTTCGTCTGCGCGAACCTGGCGCGTCATGCCGATATCGATCTGGGCGCTGCACTGCGTGGTGCCAACCACAAGTTCGAGCGTCGCTTCCGCGCGATGGAAGCGCAGGCCGACGCACAGGGTGACGCGTTGGCCGAACTGGACCTGGATGCGCAGGAAGCACTGTGGCAGCAGGCCAAGGCAGCAGAGAAGGCGTGAAAACGCTCGGCCTGTTCCTGCTGACCGCGCTGGCCGAGATCGTCGGCTGCTACCTGCCATGGTTGTGGCTGCGCAAGGGAGGCAGCGTCTGGCTGCTGCTGCCGGCGGCGGCCAGCCTGGCCGTGTTCGCCTGGCTGCTGACCCTGCACCCGACGGCCAGTGGACGGGTCTATGCCGCCTACGGTGGCGTCTACATCGGCACCGCGCTGTTCTGGCTGTGGCTGGTCGATGGCATTCGTCCCAGCCGCTGGGACCTGCTGGGCGCAGCGCTGTGCCTGGCCGGCATGGCGGTGATCATGTTCGGGCCGCGCACCTCGTCAGTGTAGAGCCGAGCCCACGCTCGGCTGCTCTCCTTCCGACCGCGCTGGCGCGTGCAAGCCGAGCATGGCTCGGCTCTACAAGGTCAGCGATGGCGCATGATGTGAGCGACCCTGGTCCCCGGAGCCTGCTCATGTCCCGCTTCGCCAGCTTCCGCGAGTTCTATCCGTTCTATCTCAGCGAGCACCGCCACCCGGTATCGCGGCGTCTGCACTTCATCGGCAGTTGCGGGGTCCTGCTGCTGGTCGCCACTGCCTTGCTGCGCGGCCAGCCGCTGTTCCTGCTTGGCGCCCTGTTCTGCGGCTACGGGTTCGCCTGGGTCGGCCATTTTTTCTTCGAGAAGAACAGACCGGCGACGTTCCGCCATCCGCTGTACTCGTTCATGGGTGACTGGGTGATGTTCCTCGACATCCTGCGTGGGCGGGTGCGCCTGTAGCGGGCGGCTGCGGTGCCTTGCGGGCATTGCCTCGCCGGCAGAGGAAAGGGCGGGGCGGGTTGCACTTCCGCTTGCATGAACCGCTGCGCTGCGGCACGCCTGCGGGCGACCGATCTGGGATAATGGGGTTTCCTGTTTCCTCTGCTGCCGGACCCGGTCATGACCCAGAAGACGCTGCTCAACGATACCCACCGCGCCCTTGGCGCCAAGATGGTCGATTTCGGGGGTTGGGACATGCCCATCCACTACGGCTCGCAGCTGGACGAGCACCATCTGGTGCGCCGTGAGTCCGGCGTGTTCGACGTCAGCCACATGACGGTGGTCGACCTGCGCGGTGACCAGGTCAAGCCGTTCCTGCGCCGCCTGCTGGCCAACTCGGTCGACAAGCTGAAGGTGACCGGCAAGGCACTGTACTCGTGCATGCTGAATCCGCGCGGCGGCGTCATCGACGACCTGATCGTCTACTACCTGGGCGACGACTTCTTCCGCATGGTGGTCAATGCCTCTACCCGCGAGAAGGACCTGGCCTGGCTGCGCGAGCAGGCTGCGCCGTTCGGCGTCGCCGTCGAGCAGCGCCCGGACCTGGCCATCCTCGCCGTGCAGGGCCCGCAGGCGCGCGACATCGTGATCGGCCTGGCCCGCGAAGCCGACCGCGCAGCGTTGACCAAGCTGGGCCGCTTCGCCGCCCTGCAGGTGCAGTCCGATGACGGTGTCGAGCTGTTCGTCGCCCGCACCGGCTACACCGGTGAAGATGGTTTCGAGATCCTGCTCCCGCAGGACGCCGTGGTCGCCTTCTGGAACCGCCTGCTGGCGGCAGGCGTGAAGCCGGCCGGCCTTGGCGCGCGCGACACCCTGCGCCTGGAAGCTGGCATGAACCTGTACGGCCAGGACATGGACGAAGAGATCAGCCCGTACGAAGCGGCGCTGGCCTGGACCGTGTCGCTGGACGAAGGCCGCGACTTCATCGGCCGCGACGTGCTGGAGGCGCAGAAGAGCGCCGGCACCGCGCGCCAGATGATCGGCCTGGTGATGGACGAGAAGGGCGTGCTGCGCCACGGCCAGACGGTCACCACGGCCAGCGGCCAGGGCGAGATCCTGTCCGGCACCTTCTCGCCGACGCTGGCCAAGGGCATCGCCTTCGCCCGCGTGCCGGCCGGTGAACTCGGCGAGGTCACCGTCGACATCCGCGGCCGTCAGGTGCCGGTGCGGGTGGTCAAGTTCCCGTTCGTTCGGGAAGGCCAGGCGCAGCCCGGCGTGCTCACCGACGCCTGATCCGTACGTGCCGGTCGTCACTGACAGCAGTGGCGGCCGGTTGGTTACACTAGCCCCGTTTTTTCCACCCCTGCATATCTCTGGAGCAGTCCCATGAGCGAGATCCCCGGCGACCTCAAGTTCCTCAAGTCCCATGAGTGGGCCCGTGTCGAAGGCAATGGCCGCGTCACCGTCGGTATTTCCGACCACGCCCAGGGCCTGCTGGGTGACCTGGTCTACGTCGAGCTGCCGGAAGTCGGCGCCGACGCCAAGGCTGGCGAGCAGATCGCCGTCGTCGAGTCGGTGAAGGCCGCCTCGGACGTCTACAGCCCGATCAGCGGCAAGGTCGTCGAGGTCAACTCGGCCCTGTCCGACAAGCCGGAAACCATCAACGAAGATGCCTACGGCGAAGGCTGGATGTTCGTGGTCGAACTGACCAACGCCGATGAGGTCAACGAGCTGCTGGACCCGGACGCGTACGCCGAAGCCCTGGAGAACGAAGACCACTGAGTCGTCGTTTCCGGATTCTGGAACGGCCACCTTCGGGTGGCCGTTTTTGTTTTGGCGACTGCACCGGACTCATGACGCGGGGTTCGCTGCGGACCCTCGGCGTGGCATCAGCCGACAGGCGAACGGTGCCGATGGGCGTGCGCAGTTTTGCGCAAATCCGCGTTTCAGCCCCGCGCCGACGCACTCGGATGTGAAAACTTTTCGCCCCCTGTTGCGGCGCTGTTGTGCTGGCGTTGGTGGCGGCGCCGGTGACCATCGACGTCGCACGCGCGATGCCGTTGCGAGTCTGTGTCTAGATGCGCGGAGTGCTTATTTCAAGTGCTTTTTGTTCAACGTATGCATCGATGCCGGTGCATGCAGCACGCTTGCGCGACGCTTCAACCGCCATGGCGGGCCGCGTAGAGCAGTGGCGCCGACGGCGCTCGGAAAGGTGCGGATGTGAAAATTTTTCGCGGGGGTTGTTGACAGTAAAAAAAACCGTGATTAGGTTTCGCCTCAGCAGACCTTGCCTGCCCAACCGAGTGCGCAGAATCAATCGTCCGATGCGAAGCAGCCCCTTCAAGACCACCGCGACCCTGATGACGGTGGACACGGCCCCGCTTCCCCCGGAGAAATGCAAGGCACCTTCCGTTCCGATGTCCGCTCCGCCGATCGAGGCGGGCATCGCCGCATCCGTAACGGCGCGCTTGACGCGCCGGCGGTCCCCGCACGCAGCATCCGCGGGTTTGATCCAACTGGGCGTTTCAACTCCCTATCACTGACGAGGAGCCATCCCATGGCAACCAAGAAAGCTGCGAAGAAGAAGCCCGCCGCCAAGAAAGCGGTGAAGAAGGTCGCGAAGAAGGCCGCTGCCAAGAAGGCAGTGAAGAAGGTCGCGAAGAAGGCGACTGCCAAGAAGGCAGTGAAGAAGGCGGCGAAGAAGGTCGCCAAGAAGTCCACTGCGAAGAAGGCCGTCAAGAAGACCGCGAAGAAGGCCACCAAGAAGACTGCCAAGAAGGCTACGGCCCGCAAGCCGGCCAAGAAGGTCGCAAAGAAGGCGACTGCCAAGAAGGCCGTCAAGAAGACCGCCAAGAAGGCAGTAAAGAAGACCGCGAAGAAGGCCACCAAGAAGGCTGCCCCGAAGAAGGCAGCGAAGAAGGTTGCCAAGCGCAAGCCGGCCGCCCGCAAGAAGAAGGCCGCTCCGGTCGCTCTGCCGGCAACCCCGGCGCCGCTGATCTAAGTACTTCCCGATAGCCGCATCCTGAAACCCCCTTCCCTGGCTGCCCAGCGGGGAGGGGGTTTTTTTATGGGCGGCTTCGGTCGCCTGGTTGGGCGATTGCCGGCGGGAATCGTTCCACCAGGAAGTCGAGGAAGCTGCGCAGGCGGGTGGAATGGTAACGATCGTGCGCATAGACCACGTGCATCGGCCGACCGGCCTGGCCGTGCCCTGGGAGCAGCTGCACCAGTCGCCCAGCCTCGACATCGGCTGCCAGCAGCAGCGTCGACTGCAGGATGATGCCCAGGCCATGCAGCGCCGCCGAACGCAGCGCTTCGCCATTGTTGATCTGCAGCCGGCCGTCGGGCACGTGGTCGAGCTCGCCAGCGTCGTCCTGCAGCCACTGCGCAAGTGCACTCGGTTCGAACGACAGGCATTGATGGCCGGCAAGTGCATGCACGCTGTCTGGCGCGCCATGCCTGGCCAGATACGCCGGCGAGGCGCACATCATCAGGCGATAAGGGGCCAGGGCTCGCGCCTCCAGCACGCTGCTGTCGGCCAGCGTGCCGATCCGCAGCGCCGCTTCGAAGCCCTCTTCGGCGAGGTCGACTACGCGATCGGTCAGCGTCGCTTCGACCCGGACATCCGGATGGCGCGCCATGTACTCGGCCAGTGCCGGTACCAGTGCATGCGTACCGAAGATCACCGGTGCACTGATGCGCAGCGTGCCCGCCGGTGCCAGGTGCTGGTGCTGCGCCTGCGCATCGGTTTCGTCCACCAGGCGCAGGATCTCCCGGCAGCGCGTGTAGTAGTCCTGGCCGAACGGCGTCGTGTGCTGGCGCCGGGTGGTTCGGCTCAACAGCTGCATGCCCAGCCGTGATTCCAATGCACGCAGATGCTTGCCGGCCATCGTCGCGGAGATGTCCATCGCCGCAGCTGCAGCACTGAGGCTGCCCTTGTCCACGATCAGCACGTAGACCTGCATGCCTTCCAGCAGGTTCATCTGACACCCCGGGTGTTGAATGCTGAAACCTGCGCGGAGTTTATCAATCAGGGGTGATCAAACAGCATGTCGTGCAAGGGCTGGATTGGCCGGCCATGCGGACAGGAGAACACCATGGACTTGAATCTTGAAGGCCGCACCGCTTTGGTGACGGGCGCGGCCAGCGGCATCGGTGCCGCCGTCGCCAGGCAGCTGGCGGCCCAGGGCGTGCGCGTTGCCATCACGTCACGGCAGCGGGCACCGCTGCAGGCGCTTGCGGCGCGGATCGAAGCTGAAGGCGGCGCGGCACCGGTCATCGTGGCCGGCGATGTCACCGTGGCCGGTGACGTCCGGTACATCGCGCAGGCATCCCGGGAGGCATTGCAACGCGTCGACATCCTGGTCAACGCCGCAGGTGGCTCCCGGCCGACCACCGTCGATGCCGATGATGATGTCTGGGAGGAAGCGATCGCCCTGAACTTTTCCGCCGCGCGGCGGATGACCCAGGCGCTGTTGCCTGGCATGCAGGCGCAGGCATGGGGACGGGTGATCAATTTCAGTGGTTCGATGGAACCGCGTGCGGTGAACGCGGCCACTGCGGCGAAGGCGGCGCTGCATCTGTGGAGCAAGGGGCTGTCGTCGGAGGTGGCCGGGCAGGGCATTACGGTGAATGCGATTGCACCGGGGCGCATCAACAGCGCGCAGATCCTGGAACGCCTGCATCCCACCGAGGAAAGCCGACGTGCGTTCATCGCCAGCAACATCCCGATCGGACGCTTCGGTGAACCCGAGGAAGTGGCGCCACTGGTGGCGTTCCTGTCCTCGCCGCTGGCCGGCTACATCACAGGCGCGGTGATTCCGGTGGACGGCGGCATGCACTACTTCGCGCACTAATGCTGCGGAGCTGTAGAGCCGAGCCCATGCTCGGCCGCCTTGCGCCAGGATTCCGCTCAGCCGAGCACGGCTCGGCTCGGCCCTACACAGCAACAAAAAGGGCGGCCCGCAGGCCGCCCTTCGCACACCCGATCGAGCCCGCCTTATCAGCGCGGCGACGCCACCGCACGATTGCCCGAGGCGCCCTTGCCCTTGCGCTTGTCCTGCTGCGCCGGGCTGGCGCCCTCGGCCATCAGGTTGTCGCTGCCGAAGTCGGTGTCCACGTCCAGCCAGCGCTGCGCCGGCAGGCCGAGCGCGGAGTCGAGCACGGTCGGCAGCAGGCCGCTGGGCAGGCTGCTTTCGCCATTCCACATGATGGCGATGCCCAGATCGCGTTCCGGCACCAGCGCGACCAGGCCGCGATAGCCCTGCACGGCACCGGCATGGAACACCACGTCGTGGCCGGCGTAGTCGAAGGTGCGCCAGCCCAGGGCGTAGCCGGCCGAGTGCAGGCGCTCGCGGCGCCAGCCAGAACGCATCTCGCCGGGGGTGCTGATCAGGCTCGAATGCAGGGTGGCCAGCAGCGGTGCCGGCAGCACGTCGGGGCGGTGGCCGGTGTGGGCGAGCAGCCACTGCGCCATGTCGCTGGCGCTGGCATTGACGCCGGCCGCCGGGGCGACCCGGTAGTAGGTCGGCTTCGGCGTCAGCGAGACCCAGCCGTTGCGGCTGCGCACATGCGGACGCGCCCAGCGCGAGCTGGCCTGGATGCCGGCCAGGCCGAGGCTGGCATCGTTCATGCCCAGCGGCTTGAAGATGCGGCGCTCGACCGACTGCTCGTAGAAGCTGCCGGAGGCCGCGTAGACGACATCGCCGATCAGGCTGAAGGCTACGTTCTGGTAGGCATAGCAGTCGCCCGGCAGGCACTTCAGGGTGGTGTTGGCCAGTTTCTGGGTCAGCGCGTAGTACTCGGCGTTGCCTTCGATGTCGCGGTCGTAGGCGTTGTAGGGCAGGCCGACGCGATGGCTGAGCACGTCGGCCACGGTCAGGCGATCAGTGGCTTCCGGCGAGTTCAGGCGGAAGCCCGGCACGTAGTCGGTGACCTTGCTGTCCCAGCGCAGCGTGCCGTCGTTGACCAGCAGGCCGGCCATGGTGCCGGCGAAGGCCTTGGACAGCGAGGCCAGGCGGAACACGGTGTGCGCATCGACCGGCAGCGGATTGTTGACGTCGGTGACGCCATAGCCGCGCGCGCTGAGGATACGGCCGCCCTGCACGATCGCCACGGCCATGCCCGGCACGCGTTCGCCATAGGTGAGCTGCTGCGCCATCGATTCGATGTTGGCAACGTTGAAGCCGGGCGCCGGGGCCTGCACGCGCGGCACCAGGCCGGTGCGGTAGGCCGCCGGCTGGGTGTGGGCGACAGTGGGACCCGCAGCGGATTCGATGTTGGTCGGCATCGGCGGCAATGCCGGCGGTGTCTGCGCGGTGGTGGACAAGGCAACGGGCATCAGCATGCCCAGCAAACCGGTGGCCGCCGAACGGATCGGGCGACGCAGGCTGTTCTTTTTCATCGGTTGGACCCGTGCGCGACTGCTGATGGCGATTCTAGCGCCGCTTTTCCCTTGTGCACAAACAAAGCGAAGATGAATGCGCATCTCGTTGAAAAATTTGGAATTTTGACGCCCCGAAAGCATGTGTCGGAACGTGTCATCCGGGCCCGGCCACAGCGCCCATCCGCAGGCGGGAAGGCGCGTCGTGCTGGCGATGTTGCGGTGCATTGGCTAACGTACGCGCTTCACCGCCCCGGAGCCTGCCATGCCGCTGTCCAACCGCCGTCTTCAGGCGAGGGACACCGCGTGAGCGCGGTACGGGGGAAGGGGCCGCTGCAGGGCCTGACGGAGGCACTGCGCGAGTCGCCGGCGCTGTGGTGGTCGTTCCTGTACTTCTTCTGCCTGCTCAGCGGCTACTACGTGCTGCGGCCGGTGCGTGAGGCGATGGCCGCCTCGGCGGACCTGGAAACGGTGTTCCCGCCCGTGCTGATCGCCTGGTTCGCCAGCCACGGCATCGCGTTGAAGGACTTCGTCCTGCAGTTCCTGTTCTCCTGCGTGTTCGTGATCATGCTGGTGCTGCAGCCGGTGTACGGCTGGCTGGTCAGCCGCTTCCCACGCCGCGTGTTCCTTCCCGTGGTGTACGGCTTCTTCATCGTCACCCTGCTGGGGTTCTACGCACTGTTCGACAGTCAGGTGCCAGGGCGGGGCATGGCCTTCTTCCTCTGGGTCATGGTGTTCAACCTGTTTGCGGTGGCGGTGTTCTGGAGCTTCATGGCCGATGTGTTCTCCAATGCACAGGCGCGTGCCTGCTACGGCTACATCGGTGCGGCCGGTACCGTTGGCGCGTTCCTCGGCCCGTTGATCACCAGTGCGCTGGTGCAGCGCGTGGGCATCGCCAACCTCATGCTGGTCTCGGCGGGATTCCTGGTCGTGTGCCTGTTGTGCATCTGGCGGCTGCGGTATTGGGCGGTGCTGCGCGAACGCGAGCAGCAGCTGGTGTCCGGCGAGCAGCCGATGGGCGGCAGCGTGCTGGACGGCCTGAAATTGATCGTGCGCGAGCCGCTGCTGCGCTGGCTGGCGGTGATGGTGGTGTTCGGCGTGGGTGTCGGCACGCTGCTGTACAACCAGCAGGCCAGCATCGTGCGCGCGGCCTTCACCGACCCGGCGGCCAGTACCGCGTTCTTCTCGCGCATCGACCTGGCGGTGAACGCGCTGGCGCTGCTGATGCAGGTGGGCCTGACCCGCTGGCTGCTGTCGCGCCATGGCATCGCGCCGGCGCTGCTGATTCCTGGTTTCGCGATCCTGATCGGCTTCTCGGTACTGGCTGCATCGCCGATGCCGCTGATGGTCGCGGTGGTGCAGGTGATGACCCGCGCCAGCGAGTTCGCACTGGCCAAGCCGGCGCGCGAGACGATCTACACCCGCGTGGATCGGCAGTGGCGCTACAAGGCCGGCGCAGCGATCGACACCGTGGTCTACCGCGGTGCGGACCTGAGCTTTGCCTGGGTGCACAAGGGCCTGTCATTGTTCGGCTCGCACGTAGTGTTCATCGGCGGCATGCTGGTGGCCGCGTGCATGACCGCAGCCGCGTTCGGTGTACTGCGCGAAGAAAAGAAACTGCCGCGCGACCGATGATTTCCCGGGCTCCGAGCCCCATCCCTGTCCAAGGAACCGCCCATGTACTGGATCGCACTCGCCCTGACCTTGCTGGTCGCACTGCTGCACGTCTATTTTCTGGCGCTTGAGATGTTCCTGTGGACCCGCCCGCTGGGTCTGAAGACGTTCCGCAACACGCCGGAGAAGGCGGCGACCACGCGCGTGCTGGCGGCCAACCAGGGCTTGTACAACGGCTTCCTGGCAGCAGGCATCGTGGTGGGGCTGGTGATCGGGCAGCCGGTGCTGGTGACGTTCTCGCTGGCCTGCGTGGTGGTGGCGGGGGGCTATGGGGCGTACAGCGTGAGCCGCCGAATTTTCATGATCCAGG
The DNA here is from genome assembly GCF_001807895.1 of Stenotrophomonas sp. HMSC10F07. NCBI lineage: Bacteria > Pseudomonadati > Pseudomonadota > Gammaproteobacteria > Lysobacterales > Lysobacteraceae > Stenotrophomonas > Stenotrophomonas sp. HMSC10F07. The sequence continues at coordinate 184 of NZ_KV791417.1, read as the reverse complement.
CGGTGCCTGCGATCCTGGCGTTGGTGTTTCGCGCGGTAGCGTAGTTTCCAGCCAACGGCGCAGCCCCTCGTGGGGTGGTCGCGTAGAGCTTGTCATGGGGGTGGCCGGGCGGGTTGGGTTCGCGGGGGACGCCGCAAGTACGTCCGTGAAGGCTTGGCCGCGGCATCCATGCCGCGGACACCCC